>CAZNQT010000210.1:0-7892 GCA_964574885.1 uncultured Pirellulales bacterium | reverse complement strand
AACCTGAAGAAACCGCGTAAGGTGATCCTGATGGTCAAGGCGGGCGAGGCGGTCGATACCTTCATCGATTTAATCCTGCCGCATTTTGAGGACGGCGATATTATCATCGACGGAGGCAACAGTCATTTTCCCGACTCGATTCGCCGGACGGCCTACGTGGAAAGTAAAGGATTACTGTATATCGGGACCGGGGTTTCGGGCGGCGAGGAAGGCGCATTGAAAGGCCCGTCGATCATGCCGGGCGGCTCGCCGGCGGCGTGGGAGTATGTCAAACCAATCTTTCAGAAGATTGCGGCGCACACCGACGAAGGGGAATCCTGCTGCGACTGGGTGGGTGAAAATGGAGCGGGGCACTTTGTTAAGATGGTGCACAATGGGATCGAGTACGGCGATATGCAGATGATCTGCGAGATCTACCAGATGATGAGGGAAGGTCTGGGGATGAGCAATGAGGAGATGCATGAAGCCTTTTCAGAATGGAATGAGGGGGAGCTGAATTCCTATCTAATCGAAATTACCCGTGATATTCTGGGCTATAAAGATGAGGACGGTAAAGCGGTGGTCGATTTGATTCTGGATACGGCGGGGCAGAAGGGAACCGGGAAGTGGACGGCGATTGAGGCGTTGAATCAAGGCCAACCTTTAACCTTGATTGCCGAGGCGGTATATGCCCGATGCTTGTCGGCATTGAAGGAGGAGCGAGTGAGCGCCGCAAAAGTGTTGACCGGTCCCAAGCCAGAATTCAAAGGCGATAAAAAAACGATGATTGATGATCTGCGACAAGCGTTATATGCATCCAAGATCGTTAGTTATGCGCAGGGGTATCAATTGATGCGGGCGGCGGCGCAGGAATACCACTGGAATCTGAATTACGGCGGCATCGCGTTAATGTGGCGGGGCGGTTGTATTATACGTTCCGCGTTTCTCGGAAAGATCAAGGATGCCTTTACGACGAATCCGGGCCTGGTCAATCTTTTACTGGATCCGTTCTTCCAGGAAGCGGTAGAAAAGGCCCAGGGCGCCTGGCGGCGCGTGGTGTCGGCGGCGATCGAGATGGGCGTGCCGGTTCCGGCGATCAGTTCGGCGTTGTCGTATTATGACGGGTATCGCAGTGAGAGGCTGCCGGCGAATCTATTGCAGGCGCAGCGGGATTACTTCGGCGCCCACACCTACGAGCGGGTGGATAAGCCGCGGGGAGAATTTTTCCATACAAACTGGACGGGACACGGCGGCGATACGTCAGCTTCCACCTATACGGTATAAGAAGAAGGCAGAAATTAAAATTACATCATAAACATTACATCCGAGGGTGCATGTATGGTTAAGGCGGTACAAAGGGAAAAAGCGTATGAAATAGCAAAACAGCAATATGCCGAATTAGGTGTAAATACCGATCAGGCGATGGAACGGTTGAAATCCATTTCCATCTCATTGCATTGTTGGCAGGGGGATGATGTCGGGGGGTTCGAACAGGGAGATGCCCTTTCGGGAGGCGGGATTCAGGCAACGGGGAATTATCCCGGTAAGGCGCGCACCGCGGATGAATTGCGAGGTGACCTGGATAAGGCGCTGAGTTTAATCCCCGGCTCCCATCGTTTGAATCTGCATGCCATGTATGCCGAAACCGGCGGCCAAGTGGACCGGAACGAATTACAGGCGGAACATTTTTCCCGTTGGATCGATTGGGCCAAAGAGGCAGGGATCGGGATGGATTTCAACCCGACGTTTTTTGCCCATCCGAAAGCGGACAGCGGCTTTACGCTTGCCAGTCGTGATGAAGGGATCCGCCGGTTCTGGGTGGAGCACGGGATCGCCTGTCGGAAAATTGCGGCCCATATGGGTAAGGAACTAGGTAGCGCCTGTGTGAATAACAACTGGATTCCCGACGGCATGAAAGATATTCCGGCGGATCGTAAAACGCCGCGGGAAATACTCAAGAAATCACTCGATGAAATATTTGCGGAATCCATCGATAAAAAATACCTGCTCGATGCCATTGAAGGAAAGCTTTTCGGGATCGGTTCGGAAAGCTACGTAGTGGGCTCGCATGAATTTTATCTGGGTTATGCCGTGCAGAATCAGACGCTGCTGTGTCTGGATACGGGACATTTTCATCCGACGGAACAGGTGGCGGATAAGATTTCTGCGGTCATGACGTTTGTGAATGAGATTCTCCTGCATGTCAGTCGGGGGGTGCGCTGGGACAGCGATCATGTGGTGATTCTGTCGGATGAGTTACAGGTGTTGATGCAGGAACTGGTTCGCGGCGCTTACCTCGAACGTACGCATATTGGCCTGGATTACTTCGACGCTAGTATCAATCGTATTGCCGCCTGGGTTATCGGGACTCGCTGTGCCCTCAAAGCCTTGCTGGCGGCGTTTATGGAGCCGACGGACAAATTGCAGCAATGGGAAGCAGCAGGCGATTACAGCCGTCGGCTGGCAATGCTGGAAGAAATAAAGACGTTTCCCCTGGGTGCGGTGTGGGATTATTACTGTTTGAATCAGAATGTCCCCGTGGGATCGGAATGGATAGATATCGTGAAACAATACGAAAAGGACGTTCTCAGTAAACGCGTATAAGAGGCTCTGAGAAAACTATGTCATTCCCGCGCAGGCGGGAATCCAGAATCCAGGGTATGGGATCACGTTAATATACTAGATAAGGGATCGGATATGGCAGAAGAGCAGACACAGCAGGCGCAGCCGAGCAGTGAGTATGAGAGAGAGCCGGTGCCGCAGAAGTCGTTGTTAGGGTTTAAGAGTTTTATCGGCATGTATGCCGGCGAACACTGCGCCGGTACCGAGTTAATGATCGGGCCGTTGTTTGTGGCGGCGGGCGTCAGTGCGATCGACGTCGTGGGGGGGCTGATTGTCGGTAATGCGTTGGCTGTGTTAAGCTGGATGTTTCTCTGCGCGCCGATCGCGACGCGTGCGCGACTGACGTTGTATTATCAGTTGGAGAAGATATGCGGCCGAAGACTCGTTACCTTATATAATCTGGCGAACGGCGTGATGTTCTGCTTTCTCGCCGGCGCGATGGTGACCGTTTCGGCCACGGCGGTGGGCGTCTGGTTTGATTTCAAGATGCCCGGTCTGAATGATTTGTATCCTAACAGTGTTGGCTGGGTGATCGCGGTTCTGGTGGTGGGCGGCGCTATCGCGCTGGTGGCGGCTTATGGGTACGAAACGGTAGCAAAATTCGCCAATATCGCTGCGCCGTGGATGGTGCTGATCTTTTTGGGATTCGGTTTTGTAGGATTGCGGCAGTTCATCAATGCGACGGATGCCGAAATCCATTCCGCCGGCGATCTATGGAGTATGGCGAAAACGCACATCTGGAGAGGCGGCGATCCTCTGCCCGGTAAGATCAAGTTCACTTTTTATCATGTAATGTTCTTCGCCTGGTTCTGTAATATGGCGATGCATATTGGCATGTCGGATCTTTCGGTATTCCGCTATGCCAAAAAATCCTGGTACGCGGTTGCTTCTTCCGCCGGTATGTATGTGGGACATTTCATGGCTTGGCTAAGTGCTTCGATTCTTTATGCCCTACAACTGCATCAGGATCCTTCCAATACGGATGTTCTGCCGGGACCGCTGGCGTATAAAGCGGCTGGCTGGGCGGGACTCCTTTGCGTGATTATCGCCGGCTGGACGACGGCGAATCCGACGATTTATAGAGCCGGACTGGCCTTCCAGGCCGTCTCCCCTAAGTCTTCGCGATTTAAGGTGACGCTGATTACCGGTGGGATAGCGACGTTAGCGGGATTGTTCCCAGCCATTGCAATGAAACTTCTGGATTTTGTCATGTTGTACGGCATGGTGCTGATGCCTATGGGGGCGGTGGTGTTTATCGACTTCTGGTTTATTAAACGATTTGGATTAAAAGACAATTACGCGGAATTCAGCAAGAAGAATTTCAATTGGGCGGCAGGATTGACATGGTTTATAACGTTTGCCATTTGTATCTGGCTCGTTTTTTCCGATTATACGCTGGCCAGCGGTTTCAAGCCGTTTCAGATTTACTTCGTATCGCTGCCGGGCTGGTTTATCGCCGCCGTTTTATACGTGGCGTTAAGTGCTTTTTATCAGCGGCAGATCTATGAAGAGCCCTGGACCAAAGTGGCGGCGAAAGTCGCGGGATGGGCAGCTTTAATCGCTACGACCTTGCTGCCGTTTCTATATCTTATCGGCAGCATGACATTGGCTAACGTGAAAATCTATTTAATTGTGGTCACGTTGCTCTGGTTTGTGGCGGCGATTTTATGGATGTGGGAAAATAATACCGACCGCCAGGAAAACTCTGAATGACCATGATTTCGATATGCCGCTGAATCGTATAAACGCTCGGAATTCCCTGCTTACCTCTTCGTTCAATTCGAGCTGACAAGAATGTTGATGTTTTTCTAACTCCTTGTAATATAAGCATATATAACGGAGCGTCCTGCTATCCCGACAAGGACATTTCGCAGATGACCATTGACAAGGAGCCTCATAACTGCTATAAATTTAATAACTGGCCGATCGTGGAGATACGATTTCCAGGTATATTGTGAACGTGGGAAAATGTACTGACCAAACCATAGGAGAAATACCGTGCAAAAATGTTCCATTCTGTCGAAGCGATATATAAAACGATCTATATATATTCTGGGAGTGGTTTTTTTACTGAATATGGCCTCCTCAGCTTTGGGTGAGGATTGGCCTCAGTGGCGTGGTCCTGATAGTAATGGGATCTCTTCCGAGACCGGTTGGCTAGGGAATTGGCCCGCTACCGGACCAAAAATACTCTGGAAAAAAGAAATCGGCAGGGGATTCGCGACCATGTCCATTAGCAAAGGTCGGGTCTATGCCATGGGCAACACCGCGAAGTCGAAAAACGATGCAAATCAAAAAGACGTGGTTTTTTGCTTTGACGCCGACACCGGTCGCGAAATCTGGAAATTCTCGTATGATTGTCCTTTGTTGCCTCGCAATCATGAGGGCGGTCCCTGTGCGACGCCCACCGTCTCGGGTAAATACGTTTATACCTTTAGCAAGCAAGGGCAGGTCCATTGTCTCGATGCGGTCACCGGCGAGAAGATTTGGGCTCGAAATCTACAGCAGGAAGAGGGCCTGAAACCGCCCACTTGGTATTTTTCGGGATCCCCGACGATTTATGGCGATTTGGTTTTGCTGGATGCCGGCGCCGCCGGAATCGCCCTCGATAGAAACACCGGCAACACCGTCTGGAAAAGCGCCTCCGCCGGAGCAGGGTATTCCACCCCGGTTATCGCCCAGGTGAATGGGAAAGATATTGTCGGTCTGTTTGTGCAAAAGAATTTCCTTGGCGTGGATCCCAAAAACGGCAAGCAAATCTTGAAATTCCCCTGGAAAACTTCTTATGATGTTAATTCGGCCGATCCGATTTTTTCCGGCAATACGGTCTTTATTTCCTCCGGGTATGGCACTGGCGGAGCCGTACTGAAAATTTCGGGAAATCAATGCAGCAAAGTATGGCGTAATAAAGAAATGAAAAATCAATGTAACGGTTCTGTGCTTTGGCAGGGATATATTTATGGGTTTGACGGTCAGGTCGGCGGCAAGGGAATTTTGAAATGTATTGAGTATCAGACCGGTGATAACCGGTGGGAACACAAAGGTCTCGGTACCGGTTCCCTGATGCTCGCGGATAATAAACTGATTATTCTCGGTGAAAGCGGCAAACTGGTCATCGCGGAAGCTACTCCCGCCGGTTACAAACCGCTGCGTCAGGCGCAGATCCTGACCGGTAAATGCTGGACGATGCCCGTATTAGCCAATGCTAAAATTTACGCTCGCAACGCCGAGGGAACCTTGGTCTGTGTGGATACAAAAAAATGACCGTACTGTTTTGTCATTGCGCATACTCTCAGATTATTTCTGAGTCCGTCAAGCAGCATGTCGGGGAAGGTCTTCGCGCCGCCGGCATTGCGTACGCCGAGGTAGCGGATTTGTGTGAATTAGCTGCGCGCCGGGATTCTCTTTTCCAACAGCTTGGCAAAATCCGGAATCTGAAAATCATCGCCTGTTATCCTCGCACGATGAAATGGCTGTTTGCGGCGGCTGGGGGGGCGATGCCGGCCGATACGGATGTCTTCAATATGAGAACGGAGACGCCGGAAGACATCCTGCATAAATTGAATGCCACAGAGACCGCCTCGAAAATCGATGCCGATCTCATCATCGAACCAACCCTAAACCAAAAAGGCGAGTGGGTGCCCTGGTTCCCCGTGATCGATTATGATCGCTGTATTGATTGTCAACAGTGTTTGAATTTTTGTCTGTTCGGAGTGTTTGCCCCCAATGAGCAGGGTAAAGTTGTTGTTAAAAATCCACAGAATTGCAAAACCAACTGTCCTGCCTGTGCGCGTGTATGTCCGGAGGTAGCGATTATATTTCCCAGGTTCGCCGACGATCCGATTAGCGGCGCCGAAGTTCGTGCAGCAGACATTGATGGCCAAAAATCCGGTGTGCAGATCACCGATGTTCTCAAGGGTGATATCTACGACAAACTTCGCCGGCGCAGTAAAACGCCCGGAGAACGTTTTGCCGTTGTTAAGAATCCGGACTTGGCCGAACAGGAGCGATGTCAATGTTCCCGGTTAACCAGGCTGCAGAAAGATTTAAGTATTCCGGACGAGGTTATTCAGTCGATGAGTGGTTCCCATACGGATTCGGATACTCGATCGGCAAAATGTGATTGCGACTGTTCTGGCGATTCCGATTGTGCTTCTGATTGTGATTGTTCCGATCCCACCGGTCAGCGAGGAGAAGGCTGCTGTTGTGAGTAAAGATCGTGCCAGGCCCGCCGTCGTACTCGTTGCCGACCGTACCCTCAGTGCCCGCTATAAAATCCTTTTCGAGGGCATCTTCGCCACCATGCAGACCACCCAGGTTCCCGAACGGATCATGTGCAGCCTGGTCTCGCCGCGCATGGGAACCGATTCCGCCGGTCGCGCCCATGCCGCGGCTCTGGGTATCCGCCGTCTGGAAGCGGCCTTGATCGATCATATCGGTTTAGATCCAGACGATGTTATCTGTACCACGCCGGAAGTGCTCCCGAATCTGTTGGGCCCCTGGACGAAAGTCGTCGGCGTCAGTTCCAGTGATCCGTTGGGACGTGGTATGAGCAACACCACCACTAAAAATTTCTGGAAGGGTGAGCTTTATACCAAAGTCTGGACCGAACGCATGATGCAGCAGATCCGTCGGACCAGGGATAAATTTGGTTTTAAGGTCGTTGCCGGCGGCGCCGGCGCCTGGCAGTGGGTTGGCGATAAGCAAAGCACTGAGCACCAGGGAATCGATACGGTTTTTGAAGGGTACGGCGAATTTACCGGCGTGCAGTTAATCCGGGATATCCTGCAGGGTAAGGAACCGCCGCCCTATGCCTGCCAGTCCACCACCGTGGCTGAATCCATTCGTCCCATCCGCGGCGCCTCGTTCATCGGCATCATTGAGCTTTCCCGCGGCTGCGGGAGAGGCTGTCGGTTCTGCACCCTTTCCGATAAAAAGATGGCCCACCTATCCCACGATACGATTCTCTCCGATATTGAAACCAACGTCGCCAACGGTATTACCAGCGTCGTCAGCGGCAGTGAAGACCTCTTCCGGTACGGCAGCGACGGCATCCATATTCAATTCGAATCCTTGCAGGCCTTACTCACCGAGATGAAACAAATTAAAGATTTGTCGTTTATGCAGATTGATCATGCCAATGTTACCTCGGTATTGCAATTGAGCGATGAACAGTTGAAAGAGATCCGGTCGCTGCTTACCTGGCAGAAACCCAGTAAGTTTCTCTGGGTCAATCTGGGTGTGGAAAGCGCCAACGGTCATCTCGTCGCCGCCGCCAGTAAAGCCAAAGT
>CAZNQT010000209.1:0-7896 GCA_964574885.1 uncultured Pirellulales bacterium | reverse complement strand
GTCAGGCCTAGCGCCTCATATACCGGTCCCATCCAGTCGCGGTCCCGCTGGGCCAGATAATCGTTCACCGTGATGATATGCACCTTCCGACCGCTCAACGCCACCACGTACCCCGCTAGCGTCGCCACCAGCGTCTTACCTTCCCCCGTCGCCATCTCCGCGATCTTACCTTCGTATAAGGCATGCCCGCCGATCATCTGCACGTCGAAATGTCGAAACCGAAACGGCGGCCGCTCGTTGGCATCGTAATGCTCGCGCACCTCGGCATAAAACTGCGGTGGCAGCGGAATCTTATGCACGTCTTCGCCGTCGATTACCCATTGTTTGACCTCGTCAAATACCTGGCGCATTTCTGGCGAAAAAATCGAGGGATCAAAATGGTATTGCTCATCGAATACGTTCCGTACTCCCAGGTGCCGATCCGACGTCTCCCGCACCACCGCAAACGCCTCGGCCACCACCTCCTCCGTACACTCCTGCAAAACGTGCGTGAGATGCAGTTTCGTCGGTTTCCGCGCCTCTTCCGGCATCAACACCAGTTCCTTCAGGTGCTCCCGTAAAGGGCGATCCAGTGCCTTCGACAGATTCTGATCGATCCGCGCCCGAAATTCATCCGTCTTGGCCCGCAACTGCTCATCGGTCAACGTCGCCAGCTCCGCCTCCCACTCGTTGATTTCCGCCACGAAATCAAGCCGATTCTTCACGTACCGCTCACTCGAGGTCTTGAATACCTTGGTCAGCGTCTTACCGATGACTTCCCGTACGTCCATAATACCAATCCCGCTACCGTGTGGTTTTTCTTCACCACCGGCTGCAATCCCCCTTTTATCCTCTCTTCTCTTCTCTACGCTACCCGCTCTACGCTATCCGCTACCTATACTAGTAAAACAACTTGTATCCCGTTTGGCAATGACTTTCTCAACCTCCCCACCCGGCCTGGCGGGCAAACAATTGTCGCGATACGTATGTAGGGTTATCCTGGATGATCGCTCCAAATAACCCCCGCTGCAAAACGGGGGATCGTACTTAGAGATATATATGTGGTTACATTCTTGGGATTTTTTTATACTAAGAGGAACGTTTTAATCGTTATAGAGTTGAATGATCGTTACGGCTCATCGATGGGGCGAGTGAGGTATGCTGGAAGACAGGCTGTTGATATGGCGGGCGCAGCGCGGCAGTAAGAACGCGATGCGGCGGATCTACGAGAAGTATAAAGACGATCTGCTGACGTCGGCGACGGCGCTGTTGACCGACCGCGCCGCGGCGGAAGACGTAGTGCACGACGTTTTCGTTTCATTTGCTCGCGGTCTGGGCCGATTTTACCTGACAGGGAGTCTCAAAGGGTATCTGGCCACCTGCGTGGGCAACAAGGCACGGGATATGCTGCGCTCTTCCGTGCGGAAAAATGTCGCTTTGGAAAAGCAGGATACGCAGCCGGCGAGCGAACGGTCGCCGGAACAGCAGGCGCTGCAGCGGGATGAACTGCGGAAAGTGCATCAGGCGCTGAGTCGATTGCCTTACGATCAACGAGAAGCGGTAGTTCTGCATTTACAGATTGGCTTAACCTTCAAACGCATTGCCCAATTGCAGGAGATTTCCGTGAATACCGCGCAGGGACGATATCGTTACGGAATGGAGAAATTACGATCTCTATTGAATGGTGAGATGAGAAAATGAAAGACTCCGAACTTAAAAAAACCGTTATTACGAATATACAGGAAGTCACCGACTCCGAGCTGGATGCAAAGATATTAACCAACGTCTATCGAGCGATGGACGAGGCCCGGTCGCCTGCGGTGGCGGGAGGTCGGCTTACGATATGGAGAATCATGATGAAAAGTAAAATTACGCAATTTGCCGCGGCGGCGGCGGTTATGATATTGGTTGTGGCTGGACTCATGTATTTTCAAAGCACCTCGAACGGGACCGGCGTCGTGCTGGCCGACGTGATGAAAAAAATGGAACCGATCCGTACGATCCAACACCGGGAGACCTGGACGATCACCAAGGTAGGGGAAAAGAAACCCATGTTGAAACCGAACATATACAAATACTGCTCGGTGGATAAAGGGATTGTAATTCATGTTTGTCATCCGAATGGAGCTATGTTGTTAAAAATTTATTTTCAGAAACAGGAAAAAAAAGCGACAATTCTCTTGCTCCAATCCAAACAATACGCCCAGTTTTCCTTGTCGGAAAAGGTTCTCCAACGGCTGAATGAGCTATCCCCAAAAGGATTGATTTCGTGGTTCCAGGAAGGGCAGTATAAAAAATTAGAGCAGCGTGAGATTGAGGGTGTGACGGCAGAGGGATTTGAAGTGACCGATCCGCCCATGCTCAAGGAAATGATGGAAATCAGTACCATTATGTTTCCCATTCGGGAAAGCGTGATGCGGGTTTGGGTGGACGTGAAAACCTCGATGCCGGTCGCGGCGGAAGGTGTAATTCTCACGAATCGGGGGGTGTTGACCGGATTTCAGAACCTTAAAATCGAAGCGTATTCCTATGATCTCCAGTGGAATACTGAAATCGATCCGGACATTTTCAAATTGGAAATCCCGGATGATTACACGCCCCTGGAGCTTGAACCCGAAGAAAATACGGAAGCCAAGATCAAACAGGCCATGGGAATCGAATCGAAATAGCAGGAGTAGGCGATTAAAAATATAAAATGAAAAATAGATAATGAAAATTGGATTGTGAGATTTCGAGGATACTTACAGAGATTCACAGGGCGCCTATCTCGATATTCGTCGAGAAAGGCGCCTTTTTAAATGTTGTCTATCCGCAGGAAAATAAAATATTGAGAAATGTTTGTTAGAATGTTACAGTTCCGATGAAGGTATTGCAGGGAGAGAACTATATGGGATCGAAAAGGGACTGGAATAATAACCAATAGTCAATCCTAACGATATGTCCGACACCGCAGTAATAGAGATTGAAGACCTGAGGAAGTTCTATAAGGGTAAACACCGAGGGGTGGATGGTGTCAACCTGACGGTGGCCGAGGGTGAAATTTTCGGTTTTTTAGGTCCGAACGGCGCCGGTAAGACAACCGTGATCCGCATTCTGCTGGATCTGATCCGGGCCGACAAGGGCAGCGCGCGGGTATTCGGGCTGGATTCCCGCAGAAACTCGCTGGAGATCCGCAAGCGAACGGGGTATCTGCCGGGGGAGTTGGGGACGTACGAAACCGTAACGGCGCGGGAGATGGTGAACTATTTTGGCGCTTTATCAGGTCATATCGACGCCGGGATCATGAAGGAGCTGACCGATCGACTGGGGATCGACTTGTCGCGTCGCATTCGGGAATACTCCAAAGGGAACAAACAAAAGCTCGGTATCCTGTTGGCGTTTCTGTTTGACCCCGAACTGGTAATATTGGATGAGCCGACCTCCGGTCTGGACCCGCTGCTGCAGAATGAATTTTATGATTTTCTCGCAGAGGAGTTGCGTAAGGGCCGAACCATCTTTATGTCGAGCCACGTGTTGTCCGAGGTCGAGCGGGTGTGCGACCGGGTGGGCATTATTCGCGACGGTAAGATTGTAGCCGTGGAACGGATCGGGACTCTCAAGGACAAGATGGGCCAGATCGTTACGGTGGAATTTGGCGAGACCTTCGACGAGAATGATTTTCAGATGGACGGCGTCTCCCAAGTCAAAGCCGATGGTCGCACCCTGACGCTCCACGTTACGGGCAACCACGATGGAATCCTCAAGGCCTTATCCCAATACAAGATCGTAAAGTTTTTGGCCCAGGAATATACCTTGGAAAATCTGTTCCTGGAATATTATCAGAAAAACCATGAGAACGACTAATAGCAGCGTGGCCGTATTTTTATGGACCTTCCGTCGGAAGTGGAAGGGATTTGTCATCTTCCTCGTCGCCACCGCGTTGCTGATTTATTTCATCATCGGGATCTACCCGGAATTTTCGGACCTGCAAAGTCAACGCATGACCGAAGCATTAGGCGGAGATATCGAAATTTCTCTGGTAGAAGATAAGGAAGTGAAAGGGAATTATACTCTGAGCTGGTCGAAATACGGCGGCGCCGATGGGTATGTCGTCGTGGAATCCGATTCCGATGTGCTGCCGGCTCTTATATATTTTAAGGATAGGAAAGGAGAGAACCTGCAATCAGGGAAAATTGTATCTCAGTTCATCGGGGGATTCTCTCTGCAAATCCTGGATTCGGCAACTACCAAAGTAGATCTTACCAGCGTAGATAAAAGATTTGGAAATGAAAATACTCCCGTCTATTTCGGTGTATTGGCGTTTATGGGTGACGTATCTAAGGCCGACATCATAGGCACGAGCCAGACGGTCAATACGCGCGACATGAAGGCAGAAGGCGCCTATGACAAGTTGATGGAAAATCCCATCATGAAGTCGTTTGTCGGAGAAGGCGTGGACATATACTCGGCCAAGGGATTTCTCTATATCGAACTGTTCGGCAGTTTGACCATGTATATCATTATTTACTTTATTATTCAGTATGCGGGCGCTTTCTCCAGTGAGATGGAAACCAAGACGATCGATCTTCTACTGTCCACACCATTGCGGCGACGACATTTATTTATCAGCCGGTATCTCTCCTGGGTAGTAATGAACCTGATCTTTATCCTCAGTTGGATTCTTTTTATAGCGATCGGCGTTCGTCTCATCGGTGAAAGTGACGAAGTTCCCCTGGTGGATATCGCACGCACCATGTTCGTATTTGTACCGTTTATATTGAGCATACAAAGCCTCTGTATGTTTACATCAGTCATTACCAACGAATCGAGAAAAGCGTATGGCATCAGCCTGGGCATTTATTTCGGCATGTATTTTTTCGAGGTCATAAACGGTATCAGCGTAAAACTAAATTTCCTCAAGTATTTTACCCTGCTTCATTACTATGATCCGGGTATGGTATTCATGGAAGGCGTCATACCATGGGGGAGCACGTTCGTGCTCATCGTTGTAGCCGTCGTCCTGTTCGCTGCCGGACTCGCCGTGTTCGAGAGAAAGGACTTGGCCGCCTAATCCCTACATACTTTTATTCCCAAGGAAACTTATAGATCCATGAATCGACTGGCGGACTTTATCGATCGGCACCGTGGGCTGCTTACAATTGTGATTGTGGGTTTAACCTTGATTGCGCTGGTGGGCATATTCCGTATCAAATTCGCGGTGGACCTGGATTTTTTAATCGATCGGGATTCGCAGGAGTTTGCGATCCTGAATCGGTTGAATGAAGATTTCGGCTCAGAATCCTTAACGTGCGTTATGGTGATTCAGGGACAGGACGTGTTTCAGGCAAAATTTATTACGGCCCTGCGCCGCCTGCTCGAGGCCTGTCGTCGGATTCCCGGCGTCGCGGGCACGTTCAGTATTGACGATGTACCGGTATTTCCCACTACCATTCCCGAACCCTTAATTCCCCGTACAGTTGACGATCCCAACCGATTGGACCAGGCCCGACGGATCGCTCTGACGCATCCGATGGTGGCGGGCCAGTTGGTATCGGACGATGGCCAGACCACGGTGGTTTTCGTTGCGCTGGACAAACAGATCACCGGTATTTCTCAGTGTGTATCCATCGTGGATCAGATTCGTGCGCTTTCACAGGAAGTGGCCCAAGAACAGAACCTGAAAATACAACTAACCGGTTCGCCTCCGTTTCGCGTGGATATCCTGCGTTTTATGAGGAGAGAGAATCTGAAGCTGTTTATCATTCCCCCTTTGATTGGGTTTATCATTGCATTGCTGTTGTTCCGCAGATTGTCAGCCATCGTGTTGGCGGGCGGTCCGCCGTTTATCGGTGTGTTGTTGACCATGGGCGCCTGCGGCTGGATCGGAACGCAGTGGACCATGATTAGCATGGCGATTCCCACTATGGTCTTCGTCGTCGGGTTTACCGACTCGGTCCATCTGGTGCTATACATACGTCGTAAAGTTTCGCAGGAGCAATGTACCCCTCGGCAGGCGGCGTTGTCGGCGGTACGGGAGATCGGCTGGGCCTGTGCGCTCACGTCGCTGACGACGGCGGTGGGATTCGGATCGCTTATCCTGGCAGGTTCGCCCGCCGTGAGGGATCTTGGCTTTTTCTGCGCCCTGGGAACCGTTACGACGTTCTTTGTGGTGATTATGCTGATCCCGATCGTCGGCGCTACCGTGCTTGGACAATACGCTGCCCATCATACCCAATCGATGCGCGCGGATCGCGGGATCGATCAACTGAGCCATGTCATCCAATCCATTACGAAACATCCCAAACCCGTAGCCATCGGCGGGATCGTCCTGACGCTGCTATTGGCTTCCAGTGTTTTGCGACTGCATATCGATACCTCCTATGACTGGTTTCCCATGCAGGAAGAATCCGTACAGGCGTATTTCACCTATAATAAGGCATTCCAGGGCGGCAACCTCATGAACTTTCTAGTCGAGTGGCCCGATTCTAAGGAGGATCTGCCGGAGGATGTCTTTCCGGCGCTTCAGGATATGTACGACCTCTTCGCGAAAGATCCTCAAATTATCCATCCCCTGTCGGCCCTGAATATCCTCCGCTGCGCGCCGCCGGAGATGCGCAAACTGCGCCAGGGTCCGTCGCTGATTCGCCTGCTGCCGAAAAAATTAACCCGGCGCTTTATTCGTCCCGATCATCACTGTGCGGTGGTGATCGCACGCTACGACAGTCTGCACGCTGCCGAGGTGCTGAAAATCCACGCTCGGTATGAAAAGAAAATGGAAACGTTGGCTCAAAAATATCCCAACCTGAAATTTTATGTTACCGGTGAATCGTACCTAAGCTCCAAAATGGTTTATACGATTGTCTATGATTTGGCGCTCAGCTTGTCCCTGGCGTCATTGATTATTACCGCCGTCATGTTGGCGGCATTTCGCTCCTGGCGCTATGGCCCGATTTGCCTGATTCCCAATATTTTTCCGCTGGCCGTGATTTGTGCTTTCATCTTTTTGATCGACAAACCGCTCAATGTGGCAAACGTCCTTTTATTTACCATCTGTCTGGGGATCGCCGTCGATGATACCATCCATTTCATTACCCGTTATCGCCACGAACTCCTGACCGGTTGTACTCCTGTCGAGGCGGTTCAGAACAGTTTTCATGTCGTCGGCAAGGCGATTATTACCACCACGTTTATTTTTGTATTCAGTTTTGCCGCCCTGGTCAGCAGCAGTTTAGAGGGGTATCATAACTTCGCCTTTCTCGCCTGTGCCGGTTTTATCGCCGCCCTGATCGGCGACTTGTTCCTCCTGCCGGCCCTGTTGATCTGGATGGGGCCCAGAGAACGGAAAGGTTTAGATCATGGAACCTAAAACCAAAGAATCACACTCGCTGGTGGATCGCCGGGTATTTCTTCGGGCGTCGGCGGCAACCTTGGCAGGTCTTGGATTCACAAACATCTCCTGTCAATCTCTACACACGCGAAAATCGGACACCCTCGTACGATTTGGTATCGTTACGGATGTCCATTACGCCGACGCGAAAACCAAAGGCACACGCTATTATCGACATTCGCTGGCTAAACTTACCGAATGCGTTGAGCTGATGAATGCACAGCAGGTGGATTTCCTGATTGAATTAGGGGATTTCAAGGATCAGAACACCCCTCCGATGGAAGAAAAAACCTTAAGGTATCTCCAGGTCATTGAAAAACAATTTCAACAGTTCCGCGGTCCAACCTATCATGTATTAGGCAACCATGATATGGACAGCATTTCTAAGACGCAATTTTCAACCAACGTACACAATACCGATCAGGATCGGTCCCGAACCTATTATTCGTTTGATAGACATGGGATTCATTTCGTGGTGCTGGACGCGAATTATCGCTCCGACGGTGCTGATTACGACCATGGAAATTTTAACTGGACGGATGCCAATATCC
>CAZNQT010000208.1:0-7897 GCA_964574885.1 uncultured Pirellulales bacterium | reverse complement strand
CAATACATCCATCGGCTCATCCGGCAGCACCTTCATCTCGAACGCAAACCAGCCCCCGTCCGTCGCGTGTCGCCATTTGCGCCCCTGGTACTCGCCCGCTGAGGTATGTTCGCCTTTTAAATTATGATCCCTCTCCGGCTGCATCTCGCCGATCCGCAGCACGTCCACCGTCCGCTGCGCCAGCTCTTCTTCGCGCTGCAGTTCCGCTCGATATGCCTCTTCTCGCGCCTGCCATTCCTGCTCCGTAAACAAATCCCAATACACCGCGTACCGCCGATGATGCATCTTGTAAAACGGCAGTAGCTTCACATCCTTAGGCCGACCCACGCCCATCGTCGCAAACGTTGCCGCCTCGCCCGCCACCGGCTTGAGCCACTGCACTACAGCTTGCCCCTGCGTTACCAGTACCGGATTCAGGGCCAGTCCGTCCGGCGCTTTATCCTTAACCGCTCCCAGATCCCCTGCTAAAACAATCGGCCCGTACAACAGCGCGATCCGATTGGGATTATCCGGCATCGATTCATATCGTAACGACATCGGCAGTGCCATCCGTACCCGGTCCCCACTCCGCCATTTCCGTGTCAACCGTATATAACTGCCCGCCTTGGCTTCTACCTTAACAGGCTTATCATTCACCCAAACCTTCAATCCCTCGCCCGCCCAACTGGGATAACGCAACCGAAGCGTAAACTCCGTTGGCGCCGCACACGTCAACTGCAAATCAACCATATTGCTCTCCGGAAATTTCGTCTCCTGTCGCAGCGTAACTCCCTTCGTCTTCCAGTTCACCTCCGACGCGATAAACAAGTTCACATACAGCGAATCCTCATTATGAAAATATATACTGTCTCCGTACTTCGCATGATTCTCCATCCCCGTTCCGTGACAGCACGAAAAGGTATCAAACGGATTCGAATATCGTTTGTACTCCCCGCTCTTCAAGGGTAGGAAATAGCACATCATACCGTCGTCCGGATTCTGCGATCCCAGAATATGATTGAACAAGCCCCGTTCGTAGTAATCTGCGTATTCCTCTTTCGCGTGCCACTCGAATAAATGTCGCGTCAGCTTCAGCATGTTATACGTATTGCAGCTTTCCGTCGTACTCGCACTGAGCCGATCGTTCAACTGGTCCGGCGGCCCGAAGTACTCATGATTGCTGTTGCCCCCCGTTACGTACGAATGATGATACACTACCCGATCCCAGAAAAACTCCGCGATCCGCCGATCCCGTTCGTCCCCCGTCAGTTCGTACCGCCGCGCTACCCCGATCACCTTGGGAAATTGCGTATTCGCATGGATCCCCGGCAGACAATCTATTCCCCTCGCCAGCGGCCCTAACACCTTCTCATGATGAAACCGCCGCGACAATTCCAGATATTTCTTCTCGCCCGTCAGCCCATACAACTCTGCCAGCGATTCGTTGATCCCCCCGTGTTCGCACGCCAGCATCGTCTGAAACTGCTCCTCCGTCAGATTCTTCGTGACCGCAATCGCCCAGTCTCCCAATTTCCTCGCTACTCTCAATGCCTTTTCATTCCCGCAATACCGATACGCATCGAACAAGCCCGCGAATAATTTATGTTGATTGTACCACGGCACCCATAAACCGTTCAGATCGAATCCCTTCGACCGAATCTCGCCCCGCGCGATCTCGGCAAATACCTTCCGCCCGTTAGGAAATCCCGCCACGTAGCCGTCTCCGTATTTCTCCTGACAGAGGGCCAGTTCCTCCACGATGTAATTCACCTTATCCCGCAACTGCGTATCCCCCGTCGAAGCGTACATCATCGAACTCGCCGACAGATAATGACCCAGCGAATGACCGGAGATCGTCGCGGTTTCCCACCCGCCGTATATTTCCCCTTTTGGCTCCAGACCCGCGAACTTGCGAAACCGATGTAGCAGCCGATCCGGCTCCAAACGCAGCAGATACGCATGATCCCGCTCCATTGCCTCCCGAAACGGCCCCTCCAACAACCGCACGTCCTCCAACCCAAACGCCCACGCCTTCAAATCCACCACCGGTTTAACTTTTGCCGCCACTGCTTCGTCAATCCCAATCCCCACGACAACTATACAAAGTAGTGCCCGCCAAACTTCATTCGCTCGTTTTCGATTTCGCATACCATTCTCCCTTTGTAATTGTCTATCCCTGTTTCTCATCGTTCATTTCTCATTTTTAGCTCCGAAGGAGCGCTAGTATTCAGCCGGGGTGCGTAAGCCCCCGGTCCTTGATCCCCAACAATTTTCAAGCCCCAACGGGGCGAAAGAGTATGCAAGTATGCTGTCACAAACGAAGATTATATCAAAAGATGAGAAATTCAACCACCCTCTTGTTCAACATCGGATTCAATACATTTTCCTTTTTTTATCCTTCTCACGCCCACAGACAATCCCGATACGAATATCCCCGGCAACCATCCGCTTACCATTGCTGCTGCCATCGGATTCCCCAGATCCTCAACCTCATACCCTTTTGTTTTCAACGAGCAAATTATAGAAGTGACAATAGCACTATATATAACTGCCAATATCCAGGTCCACAAAACGCCGATGTAATACTTCTCTCCCTTATAGACCAGATAGAAAGGCCAACTTAAAAACAAAATTGCAACCACGACCAATATGAAATAATACCAGAACATATCCCAATTACTCTAGCCCCCGGTGGCAACCGGGGGTGTCTCCTTTGGCAGGATGGGGCCTTGGTTCCCGCGGCGTGGCTTTGCGAAGCCGGGCTCCACGCGTTTATTTGGAGTGCGGCGGCGCCAGCCGCCGTTTTACTATCCACTAATCACTATTCACTTTCTTACTGTCAACCGTAAACCACTCATCTACCCATTTACTCATCTACCCAACGTCATTCTGAGCGCAGCGAAGAATCTCTTTTCCTATACGCTATACGCTAACCGCTATACGCTAATTCCCGTCATTCGTCATTTACGACGCGATCTGCCCTCGCAGCCATTCCACGCTCGCCGACAGGATCTCGTCCGTACCCAGACATTCTATCGACAGTACGCCGGCCCAGTTCGCTTCTTTCAATAATTGAATACATGCCTGGATATTGTCCGCGTTAACTCCCTGCCCGATCGGACAATACGACGTCCCGATCCCTGTCGATTCGCCCCGCTCCTCAGCCACGTCCGATGCCACGTCCTTGATGTGCATGTGACTCAACTTGGATAATAATCGTTTCAGAAACTTGGGAGGATCCTGACCGGCTATGAAGGAATTCCCGGTGTCGAAGTTCAGACGCAGCCACGGTGTGTCGAAAAAGTTCAACATCCGCTCCATGATCTCCGGATTCGTCGTATAAGGTCCGTGCGGCTCGATGTTGATCACAATCTCGTAATCCTCGGCCCATTCCAGAATCTGACGATAGTTCTCCTTCGTCAGCGCCAGCACTTCTTCATCCGTATAACCTTCCGGCTTGAACTGCCCATCCGTTGTATCCACCATCGGACACCCGATCGCCTGGGCAAACTGGATCGCCCGCTGCACGTACCGCACCCCGAACGTCGCTCCCAATGGCCCCGTAATCGGATACGCTCCGTCGATCTGCGAGACCTGCAAGCCGTTCTTTTCCAGATACCGTCGCAGCCGGATCGGATTCGAATCCAGCGACACCGACGGATCGTAACCTAAACCCTGCACGAAATTCTGTCCGTCGAGTACTCCGAACTCGATGTGCTCGAGTCCCAATTTCTTCGCCGCCTCTACCGCCTGTTCCAGATTCCCGCCCAAACATCGCCAATTGTCTGTATGCATTCCTAACTTAAGCATGAGGACCTCCAATTATTCTGAACGTTTACTTTTCTGACCTTTCATCATGCACCGTCATTCATCGACGCCATACAAACCGTCAATTCGTTTTGATATACGTATTTCGACGGGTAAACGCTTCGCCATCCTACGATCCAGCCACATGATTTGTCTCCTACTATCAAATATAAAATATAACCGAAAACCCTTACACTGCAATCTTTATTTAAGCGCTAAAATGCCCTGTCGAAAACAAACGATTGTGCAGATAGTTGACAATAACTATAATAAGCCCCGATGTGTGACCAGGATGTCAATACGAATATGAATGCTAAGAAAAGGAATCTTCGGATGGTAATCCCGACGATCATAATGGCCGTTCTGGCGGTGGCTCTCTTCATTTTGGGGTATTACAAGGGACAAGGGCAGCACTTGGCAGGGCTGAAATCCGCTCTGTATATGATGGTCGAAATCCTGCCGCTATTGCTCTTCGCCTTCATCGCCGCCGGGATGATTCAGGTTCTTGTCCCTCAGGCTTTGGTTTCCAAATGGGTGGGATCGGAATCCGGCATACGCGGTATTCTCCTGGGCACGGTTGCCGGCGGGCTGACCCCGGGAGGGCCTTACGTGAGTCTCCCCCTCGCCGCCGGGATGATGCACGCCGGAGCCAGCGCCGGGACTTTGGTGGCCTATATAACGTCATGGTCGGTGTGGGCTGTGGCTCGCCTGCCCATGGAAGTCGGTATCCTCGGTTGGAAATTTACCCTCATTCGTTTGGCCAGTACCTTTTTCCTGCCTCCCCTCGCCGGCTTGATCGCTCATTTCTTATTTGACGGAAAGTTTTAAAACGAGCCTTTAGGAAATTGACCATAATAACACCGGGTGGCATGGACGAGTTCTTACTTGTCCATGGCGATTACTCAGGCACGTAGGGTATGCTTTGCATACCATCTCAGCCCCCGGTGGCAACTGGGAGTCGACCACCTTGTGCGTTCAAATGAATAAGGAATCCCAAACACCAACGTGGTCGGGTGGCACGGACAAATTCTTATTTGTCCGTGGTCGATGTCGCAGAATCTCCCGATCAAGTACTCTTGAGCATAGTTTCCTGAAAGTGTGCCACGGCCATATTGGCCGTGTTCGTTAAACAGTTGGCAGCCACCGAATCCGCGACGTGGATGGCGATTCCCAATCTCCGGTGGCGCCGCCAAACGAGTCCGCGAACTTGGGGGTGGCGAATACTGAAAACACCGGGTGGCACGGACAAATTCTTATTTGTCCGTGGTCGATGTCGCAGAATCTCCCTATCAAGTACTCTTGAGCATGGTTTCCTGAACGTCGGGTGCCGCCTTCCCGATCCTGCTGAAGAGGGCATGCGTATCATTTCACCCGCGCCTTTATTATCAACAACTACATTATCACAATCTTGTGACCCCGCCAAAGGAGCCGCCGGCGCCAGCGACCGGGTAATGGAAAAACCGTGAGCGAAGCGAACACCACTATTTTGCATTTTACATTTTGAATTTTGAATTGTCTTAAATGGGTTCCACTCCCACGCCATTTCTGTCACGGGCGTTGCTCGCGTGGGCATGTTCATATTTTGAGAAGTACAACTGTGCATTCTTTTTGCAAAATAGCTTAACTCGCAATTTACGGTTTACGCGTCACGATAGGATGATATAATCTGTAACCTTAAACCTTGAATATGGAACTTGGAACTTGGAACAAATACCATGATTAAAATCAACGAGAATTATCTGAAATTAAAAGCCGGCTATCTCTTTCCGGAGATCGCACGGCGGACGGCGGCGTTTGTTAAAGCGAATCCTGACGCCCACATCATTCGATTGGGAATCGGCGATGTTACGCAACCGCTGCCCCCCGCAGTGATTGACGCCTTTCACCGGGGCGTCCAGGAAATGGCGGATAAAACTACCTTTCGAGGTTACGGACCCGAGCAGGGCTATGAATTCCTGATCCAGGCGGTAATACAAAACGAGTTCATACCCCGCAACGTCGAACTGGAAAACGACGAGGTGTTCATCAGCGATGGAACCAAGTGCGATACCGGCAATATTCAGGAAATCTTCAGCATCGACAATACGATCGCCATCTGCGATCCGGTCTATCCGGTCTATGTCGATACGAACGTGATGGCCGGAAGAACCGGACAGACAGACGAAAAGGGCTGTTACGAGGGCATTGTCTATCTGCCCTGTACGCCCAAAAATCATTTCGCCCCCGCCCCGCCGACTAAACCCGTGGACCTCATCTATCTCTGCTATCCCAACAATCCAACCGGCGCCGTGGCCACCAGGGAACTCTTAACCAAATGGATCGAGTACGCCCTGGAGCACCGCGCGATTATTCTCTACGATGCGGCGTACGAAGCCTTCATCACCGATGAGATGATTCCCCACTCGATCTACGAGATCCCGCGGGCTAAAGAAGTCGCCATCGAATTCCGCAGCTTCTCCAAGAGCGCCGGCTTTACCGGTACGCGCTGTGCGTTAACGGTCGTACCGAAAAAACTCAAAGCCTATACCGCCGCCGGCGAACCGATGGCGGTTAATCCCATCTGGAACCGTCGCCAAGCGACAAAATTCAATGGCGTCTCCTATCCCGTCCAGTGCGCCGCCGCCGCCGTCTATACCGACCAGGGCAAGCAGCAGGTCCGCCAACTGATCGATTATTATATGGAAAATGCCCGCATCATTCGCGAGGGATTAACCGAAGTGGGCTATACGTACTACGGCGGCGTCAACGCCCCCTACGTCTGGTGCCAGACGCCTGAGGGCTTTGATAGCTGGCAGTTCTTCGACAAGCTCCTCACCGAGGCTCATGTCGTCGGCACCCCCGGCGCCGGCTTCGGCCCCGCCGGCGAAGGCTTCTTCCGCTTCTCCCCCTTCGGCGACCGCGACAATATCCAAGCCGCCGTCGAACGCATCAAAAACCTGTAAAACCACAAAGCAAATAATGATATTTTAGACAAATATGTCTATATTATTGATTTCATTTTGCCTTTGACGCCAGATCGCCAAACGGTCCTAACAGGTCGTATTTGTTTTGCCAGGTGGTGTACATAATGCCGCAAGCCTTGGGAGTCTTGTCGAGAGCTTCCAGCCAGCCCTTGGGATTCTCGAGCGTATCCCCATCATAGTAGGCGCCCGCAAGCGTGCGAAAACCAAGTTGCGAAAAGTGGGCCAACGACTTTTCCCGCATCTTGTAATACCAGCAGACGATAACAAGGTCTTTGGGGATGTATTTCCAGGAGCCAGTGAAATCGCCCTCGACCAGATAGTAATTATCGTGGGCGTTGTGGTGGGGATCGAGCATGTCGGACCAGATGAAGATTTCGCAGTTGGGATTGATATGGCGGAGTAATTGGGTTTGTTTTGTAATACAGTTGCCGAGGATTTGGGCCATGGAGAGGTTACGTTTTTTACATGCCAGGCAGGAGCCGCTGGCGCGGATTTCGTCCATGCTGAGCAGGAACTTATTGCAATGTAAGGAGTTATAGACGAGTTGGGCGCGTTTGCGCCAGATATTATAGAGGTCAATTTCAGACATGCAGACGGAGACCTGACCTCGATTTATGGCGATTCCGTGGTAATAGCTGACGAGGAGTTTATCGCCTGTTTTAATTCGGCTGTTTGGGGAGATTAGGAAGGATAGGCCATTTCGGTCGAAACGGAAATTCAGGCGGGGATCGGTGAATTTTTCGTAATCGCGGCCTTCGGTATAGTCGGCTCCGGTTTGAGCGGATTTGACGGTGACGGGCGTGCCGGGACGCCGGAGGACGTTCAACAGGCCGACTTCTTCGATGCACAGGTCGTCGATCCAGAAGCGTCCCTGTTTGCCGCCCCAGATGCCGCAATAGATACGGACTTTGTCGTATTCGAGGCTATTGAAACCAACGAAGACCTCGCGCCAGTCGGTAGTGGCGGGGATGCCGGGATCGTAGGGAGCAAGGCTGCGGCCCTGGGGGGTGAGGACCTGGACGCGAAAGCGAGGTGGATTGAGATTTTCGGTTTTGACCCAGAGACGAATCCGATAGCAGCGATGGGGGGTGACGTTGACCTCGACCATAAGTCGGCCATGGCCATGGGGAGGTTGGAAATTCTCGAAG
>CAZNQT010000207.1:0-7926 GCA_964574885.1 uncultured Pirellulales bacterium | reverse complement strand
GGATATACCTTTGCCCGAAACGGGGTATTGTGTAGCGGTTACTAAGCAAGGTAAAATTTTCGTCGGCATGAAAGATCATGTTGAGGTTTATGATCAAAAGGGTCACCCTATAAGCCGTTGGGAAGCACGGGATCCTGAAGATCGCTTAACGTCAATCGCGGTGAAGGATGAGGATGTTTTTGTCGCCGTTTATGTAAATAACTTTGGCAGGGTATATCATTACGACAATTCCGGCCAATTCATTAATGTAATACTACAAGAACGACCGGGTAAGCAAGATATTCCCTTTGATGTCCCCAGTCCGTATTTCGATATAGCTATCGGAACGGATGAAATGGTGCATATCGCTCATACCGGCGCCCTACAAATTGAAAAATATACTTTCCGAGGTCATTTCGGGGGCAAATGGGGTAGAGGTTCTCTGGGTTCGCATAAACTGGAGGATTTTTTCGGTTGTTGTAATCCGGTGAATTTTGCCCTGCTGCCGGAGGAACGGGGATATATAACTTGTGAGAAAGGAATTATTACACGGGTGAAAGAGTATGACCTCGATGGTAAATTTGTAGGTGTTGTGGCGCCGCCGGATAATTTCCCCATAGGCCAGAGAGTGGAAACTGGGTCCGGATCCGGTTCCCAACGTGTGGCCCTGGACGTGGCGGTAGATTCTCAAGGCCGCGTCCTGATCCTGGATCCGTTTCGTTCTCAAGTACGAATTTATACGCGGAAAACCAAGTGAATATAATGTAAGCAAGTGAGAGAAATATGAAATCGCCTGAGCTACAATTACATCAACAGGTTCCCCCAAAAAGTGGACGTCGTGATTTTCTGCTGGGATTGGGACGCATTATGGTTTTGGGGGGGGCGATTATTGCAGGATATATGATTAAAAAACAAAGGAATGGAGATTACGAACCAGAGCGATGTCCGAACGGGCGTTTATGTCGAAATTGTGTGCTATTGGCAAAATGTAATTTGCCGACAGCGTTAGCGGCCCGGCAAACAACGGAAAGGTAATAACCTTGGCAGATGAACATAAAACAATCACCCGGCGTGAGATGCTGCGTACAGGGATATGCGGCGCCGGTCTTTTAGGATTAGGCGGCTTGGCCTGGCTAGGACCTAGGCATAGTAAACTACAATATACGGTTTGGCAGATTGACCCTGCTGTTTGCGAAGGCTGCGGGAATTGCGCTACGTACTGTGTGCTGGAAGAGTCCGCCGTCAAATGCGTGCATAATTTCGCTGCCTGTGGATATTGTCGGATTTGCTTCGGGTATTTTGAACCGCAACGGACGGGCGATCATGAGGGAGCGGAAAATCAACTCTGCCCTACGGGCGCCATTATTCGTACGCTGGTTCAGGATCAGAACTACCAGGATGTTCAAAAACATGAATATACCATCGATGAAAAATTATGTATTGGTTGCGGGGTGTGCGTGAAGGGGTGCGAGAATGATGGTAATGGTTCTCTGTACTTACAGATACGTCACGATCGCTGCCTGAATTGTAATCAGTGTTCGATTGCGGTGGCCTGTCCGACGCAGGCGATTCGACGGGTGCCTGCGGATCAACCTTATATTAAAAAGGAGGCAGGTCACGTAGTATGAAATCCGTACGCCTCCTGATAAGTTCATTGATGCTATACCTTCTGATTTTCCCCTGCATCGCAGCGGCTGAACAACGATTTGATCTTCCGAATTTCGCCCAACATCAAAAACCTCATACGACAACTCCTCCTCCTCGGCTCCTGCTATATGAATTTCTGGATGTGGTGGTGTTGGTGGGGACGTTGAGTCTGGCATCGTATTTGGCGTTGAAGCGTCGCAGCCGTAAAGGGATCTTCCTTTTAATGATTTTTTCGCTGGGATATTTTGGATTTTATCGAGAAGGATGTGTCTGCCCAATTGGAGCAATTCAGAATATTACCTCAGCCCTTTTCGATGCGAGTTACGCCATCCCCTATGTAGTATTGGCTTTTTTCCTTCTACCACTGATTTTTACTTTGTTGTTCGGTCGCAGTTTTTGTGGGGCGGTATGTCCCTTGGGAGCGATCCAGGATGTGGTTTTGCTTAAACCGCTGACCGTACCTTCCTGGCTTCAGCAGAGTCTGGGCTTACTGGCGTATGTGTATCTGGGTGCAGCGGTACTGTTTGCCGCGACGGGCAGTGCCTTTATCATCTGTGAATACGATCCGTTTGTGTCGTTTTTTCGCTTAAGCGGCAGTTTGAATATGCTGGTGCTGGGTTTCAGTTTTTTGATTATCGGCATGTTCATCGGCCGGCCTTATTGTCGATTTCTTTGTCCCTATGGAGCGATTCTACGATTGCTGTCGCGATTCTCCCTATGGAAAGTTACCGTCACTCCCGCCGAATGTGTGCAATGTCGTCTATGCGAAGACTCCTGCCCGTTTAGTGCGATTGAAAAGGCAAATACCACTCAGATTCATCCCCGCGGTCAAACCGATAAAATTCGATTAGGAATTTTATTAACCTTACTTCCAGTGTTAATAATTGCGGGAGGGTGGTTGGTTTCCCTTCTGCAGGTGCCGTTTTCGAGAATGAATTTTACGGTTCGTTTGGCCGAGCAGATTGCGGCCGAAGATATGGGGACGACGGCAGAAATCCCCGAAACCAGTAAGTATTTTCATGAAAAAGCGCAGTCGGAGAAAATCTTGCTTCAGAGGAAAAGAGAAGTAAGAAACGACGCCCTGAATATACGCAAACAGTTCCTTTGGGGCTGCTGGTTATTAGGTGGTTTTATAGGATTAGTGATTGGCGTTAAATTAATCTCTCTGGCAGTATATCGCCGCCGGAAGAACTACCAGGCGGATCGGGCGCACTGCGTAGCCTGCGGACGTTGCTATGCGTATTGCCCGATACAGCATGCACGGCAGGTGCCGACTAAGGATGTTTCCATTAAATGACAAATGACGAATCAAAAATGAAAAACGAATATGGTTCAAGATAACAAACAATCTTCACAAAAACATTCAAATATCATGATCTTTAATCGCCTCTGGTATCAGGCAGCCGTAGGGACGGCGATTGTAGCCGGAGCCTTTGTACTGGTGGTTTCGGTGGTCATGGTAGTAAACCATTCGAGCCAAGGATCTATGAACCTGGGCGTTCTGAAAGAAAAACCCGGTCCGTTAGACTCGACCGAGTTGATGGCCCTTAAAAAGCAATTACTGAACACTCCTCAGGATGAAAACTTAAAACAAAAAGTGCAGGTCTTGGATCAACAGCTTCGCGAAGAATATTTCCGGCGCTCGAGTATCGCTTATCGCGGAAGGTATCTGCTGTTGGTGGGCTTGATCGTTTTCCTGATCGGTTTGAAATCAGCCATCAGCCTGCATGTGAGTCGCCCCCAGCCCCCCCCTCATGCCGCCGCATCGGATTCGGAGGTAAAATCTATGCGGATCACTCGTTGCTCAATAGGAATCCTTGGTTTGTGTATTGTCGGCTCAGCCTTGGCTTTATTTGCTATGCAGGGAGAATCTAATTTACAGCATGTCAAGCCCGTTTCGCCGCTGATTCAATCCGAGCAAAAAATCGTCGTCGCGCCTGACGTTACGCCGGATGTGGCGACGGATGATTATCCGACACTTGAAGAGATACAAAAAAACTGGCCTCGTTTCCGCGGACCGGGTGGATTGGGGATTTCTGCTTATACGAATATTCCCACCGAATGGGACGGTCCCAGTGGTAAAGGGATTCTCTGGAAAGCGAAAGAAGAATTGAAACGGGGGCATAACTCGCCCATCGTGTGGGAGGATCGGGTATTTCTGACTGGCGCCGATATCTGTGAAGATCCGAATCTGGTGATTTATTGTTTTAACGCTGATTCCGGGAATCTGCTTTGGAAGCAAACCTACAAGCATCCCCCCAAAGAAGGGGAGGAGTTGGATATTTACGAGGATACAGGCTGTGCTGCTTCGACGATGGTAACGGATGGCAGACGGGCCTATGCGATTTTTGCCACCGGGGATGTGTATGCTCTGGATTTTGAAGGGAATCAAATCTGGGAGAAACATTTTGGGGTTCCCGATAGTGCGTATGGATATGCCACGTCGCTGGACATGTACCGTAACCTACTTTTGATTCAACTGGACCAGGGTGAAGATGACGACGACAAATCAGTCCTGTATGCCCTGGAGGGTAAGTCGGGCCAAGTGGCCTGGCAGCAGAAACGACCCGTCGCCGGCTCCTGGACGTCGCCGATTGTGATTCATACGGAGAAAAATGTGCAGATTATTACCTGTTCCGATCCCTTGGTGATTTCCTACCATGCCGCGACCGGAAACGAACTCTGGCGGGCGGATATCATGGGTTCCGACGTGGCGCCGTCTCCGATTTACGCCAACGGTCTGGTGTTTGTGGTTCAGCCTTATGATAATTTATTTGCGATTCGACCGGATGGAAAAGGTGATATCTCGAAAACGCATATCGCTTGGACCGCCGAAGATGGTATCCCTGATATTTGTAGCCCGGTGAGCAATGGCGAACTGATCTTCCTTCTGGATACCGGTGGGCTGATGACGTGCTATGAAACCAAAACGGGTAAAAATGTCTGGGAAGGTGATCTGGAGGAAGTATTTCAATCGTCTCCCAGCGTCGTCGGCGATCAATTATACCTGTTGAGCCTGAACGGCGTTATGCATATTATCAAAGCCGATCGGAAATTTGTCAGGGTTGGCAAATCCGCTCTAGGCGAATCCTCCACCTGTTCACCGGCGTTTATGAATGGGCGGATATATATTCGCGGAGAAAAACATTTGTATTGTATAGGGAAAGAATAAACGACGATATTTAAATAACGAATGGCTGGCATGCCTACGCGATGCTTAGGCATGTCTTTAAAAAACAGCAATGAACGAAATTGATTTACAATATGTTGACGTAGCTGTCGAACGGTTTGGGGGGAAACCGGAAGCGTGTATTCCGATTCTCCAGACTTTGCAAAAACATTATCGCTATCTGCCCGAAGCCGCCTTGCGTCGGGTTTGTGAGCTTACGGAAATCACTCCTGCTGCCATTACCGGGGTATCGACGTTTTACAGTCAGTTTCGCCATCGACCTGTTGGGCGCCATATTATTCATGTGTGTCACGGCACGGCCTGTCATGTCAAAGGCGCCGAACAGGTGACGCAGGCCTTGCGGCGAACGTTGCGACTGTCCGGCCAGAACGATACTGATGCCGAGGGGATTTTTACCCTGGAAAAGATTGCCTGCCTGGGCTGTTGTACCTTGGCGCCGGCGGTAAAAATCGATGAGATTACCTATGGGCATATGTCGCCGGACCGCGTCGAACAGATGCTGGAGGATTTCCTCGAGTATCAGAAGCGATCGAAGGATCAGAAAAAGAAAAAGTCCGCCTCGGTATCAAAAGATGGCGCCGGTGAAGTTCGGCTGGGATTGGGATCCTGTTGTGTGTCCCGTGGCAGTGGGAAACTACATGAGGCCTTACAGCGAGCGATTGAAGAAACCGGAATTATGATTTCGGTGAAGCGTGTAGGTTGCGTCGGGATGTGTCACCAGACGCCGCTGCTGGAAATCGTCAAGCCCGGTGGAGAATCCTTTTTATATGCCCAGGTACAACCGGATGACGCCAAGGCCATTGTACTCAGACATTTCAAGCCCGATTCCTTGAAACAAAGAATTGTGAATGTAGTTTCTACAGGTCTGGACAAAATGTTAACCGATGAAACCTGGCAGCCGATCACGCGGTACTCCATTCATGTGCGGGAAAAACCGGTTGCGGCCTTTTTAGACAAACAAAAACACCTGGCAACCGAGTACTGTGGCTTTTTAGAGCCGACCGATTTGGACGAATACTTGGCCCACGACGGCTTTGCGGCGCTAAAGCGTTGTCTGAGTGACTTATCGCCGACCGAGATTGTTAGCACGATCCGACAGAGTGGTTTACGCGGTCGTGGTGGAGCGGGATACTCGACGGGATTAAAATGGCAATCCGTCCGAGAGAAAATAAGTGATTTCAAATATGTAATCTGCAACGGCGACGAAGGCGATCCGGGCGCCTTTATGGATCGCATGCTGCTGGAATCCTATCCCTATCGCATTATCGAAGGGATAGCGATTGCCGCCTATGCCGTGGGCGCCAACCGGGGATATTTATATATTCGAGCGGAATACCCGTTAGCAGTGCAGCGGGTACAGGAAGCCTTACGAAAATGTGAAGAGCAAGGCTTATTGGGTGAAAATATCAATGGCAGTCAATTCAGCTTCCGTTTGCAAATTATGGAAGGCGCTGGCGCCTTTGTGTGTGGCGAGGAGTCGGCCTTACTAGCGTCCATTGAAGGACGACGGGGAATGCCTCGTTTGCGACCGCCTTATCCGGCGGAAAAAGGCCTCTGGAATAAACCGACTCTGGTAAACAATGTGGAAACCTATGCCCTGGCGCCCTGGATTCTGCGTAACGGTGCGGAAAAATTCGCCGAAATGGGCACCCAAAACAGCGCTGGGACCAAGGTATTTGCCCTGGCCGGCAAGGTGGCACGCGGTGGATTGATCGAGGTGCCTATGGGAATCACTCTGCGGGAGATTGTAGAGGACATCGGCGGCGGTATCGCCGGGGGCAAACGATTCAAGGCCGTCCAGGTCGGGGGGCCTTCCGGAGGCTGCGTGCCGGCGGAATTATCCGATGTGTCAGTGGATTACGAAGCCTTAACCGCGGCGGGCGCCATCATGGGTTCCGGTGGGCTGGTCGTATTGGACGAAACGGACTGCATGGTTGATATTGCCCGCTATTTCCTGGAATTCACTCAGGATCAATCCTGTGGAAAATGTACCTTTTGCCGAGTCGGAACTCGTCGGATGCTGGAAATCCTGGATAGAATATGTATCGGCCAGGGTGCTACAACGGATTTGGAACAGTTGGAGCAATTAGGACATTTAATTAAAAAGGGGAGTCTCTGCGGTTTGGGCAGTACGGCTCCCAATCCGGTACTTTCCACCCTGAAACATTTTCGCTTTGAATACGAAGCCCATCTGCATGGCGTCTGTCCCGCCGGTAAGTGCCGCAGCTTGATTACGTATTCGATCACGGAAGACTGTATCGGTTGTACGATCTGCGCCCAACATTGCCCGGTACAAGCTATTTCTGCGAATCCCTACGAGCAACATGAAATCGATACGGAAAAATGCGTCCGCTGCGGCACCTGTAAGAACGTTTGCCCCGTAGAGGCGGTAAAGGTCGAATAAATGCCGAAACTTACGATTGATAACCGAGAAGTCGAAGTCGCTGAAGGTGCGACCATCCTGGATGCTGCTCGTAAACTGAATATAGAGATTCCTACGCTTTGTTATCTCGAAGGATTTCCTGCCAATACGTCCTGCATGGTATGCGTCGTCAAGGTGAACGGACGGATAAGCCTGGTTCCGGCCTGTGGTACAAAGGCTGAAGAGGGCATGCGTGTGGAAAGTGAGACACCCGAGATACACGAAGCCCGCAAGGCGGCCTTGGAACTATTGCTGAGCGATCATGCCGGCGATTGCATTGGTCCCTGTCACGCTATATGCCCCGCCAGGATGGATATTCCCCGGATGATTCGGCAGATCGTTGCGAATGAACTGCGCGAGGCAATTCAAACCGTCAAAGCCGATATCCCCCTACCGGCGGTCTTGGGCCGAATCTGTCCCGCCCCCTGCGAGAAGGGGTGCCGCCGAGGAGCGTACGATGATCCAGTGTCTATTTGTCTGTTGAAACGATACGTCGCAGATGTCGATCTGGCGTCCGATTCACCGTATCTGCCCGATTGTGAGCCGGAGAAAAATAAGTCAATTGCTATCATCGGCGCCGGACCCGCGGGATTATCCGCCGCGTACTATCTACGACAGATGGGATACTCCTGTACGATATTTGACGATCACGAAAAACCCGGCGGCATGCTCCAGTATGGCGTGGAGC
>CAZNQT010000206.1:0-7946 GCA_964574885.1 uncultured Pirellulales bacterium | reverse complement strand
CGATGCACCTCGCCGATAAACGCCCCCGGACCTCCCCCGACCATACCCATACGCAAATTCCGATTCAATTTCGACTGCGTCTTTTCGCCTTTAATTGACATTGCGTTTCTCCTTTCGCGTTCTCAGAAACCAATTCATCCTGGGGTTTTTCTGACTATGCGTCTCCCATCCATCGGGGATCATCTTACTGCCCGCCCCCACCCCATGCAACTATATTTTTCCCCTTTTCCGCGCATCCTGCCCTTGCTAACTCTCGCTCCCCCATCACTTTACCAATATTCCTGAAGAACCGTCAAAGCAAAATCAAATGTTGAACTTGAAACGTGAAAACCGGAACCTTCTCCCTCGTCATTCCTCATTCGCCATTAACGATAAACATGACCTGCTTCCCAAACGCCTGAGGACTTGGTATCATATATGGCAAATTCTGATATCCTATTTTGGAGGACCGATCATGCAAAACATGACCCGCCGAACATTTGTAAAAAGCACTATCGCCACCGGCGTCGCGCTGTCGGCGCCCTTTTCGCGCGTGCGCGGAGCCAACGAGCGTCTGCGAGTCGGACTGATCGGCTGCGGCATTCGCGGAACAGGAGCCCATCTTCCCTCGTTCGAGAAGCAGCCGGGAGTCTCCGTGGTCGCCGTTTGCGACGCCGACCGGGAGCGAACGGCAGCAACGGCCAAACTCGTTGAAACCAAATTCAACCATAAGGTCGAACCATATGTCGATATGCGCAAATTGATCGAACGACAAGACATCGACATCATCGCCGACGCCACCCAGAACTACTGGCATGGACTCAGCACCTTCTGGGCCTGTCAGGCCGGCAAACACGTCTATGTCGAGAAGCCACTGTCGCATTATATCTGGGAAGGCCGACAGATGGTCAACGCCGCTAGAAAATATAATCGCATTGTCCAATGTGGAACCCAGCGCCGCTCCCAGGAGATGATTGCTCAAATGATTGCCTGGATTCGGCAGGGCAACCTGGGCAAAATTACATATATCACCGCGTTCGATAACAAACGGCGCAGTTCCTGCGGGCTGCGCAGTACGCTCCTACCGATTCCGAAGACCATCGACTACGAATTGTGGTGCGGGCCGGCCAAAAAACTGCCTATCTATCGCGATAAACTGCAATACGATTGCAGCTTCGACTGGAATACCGGCGACGGCGAGTCGTGCAACCAGGGCGTGCATGAAATCGACGCGGCCCGCTGGTGTCTGGGAGAATCGCAACTGCCCCGCCGAGTCATGAGCCTGGGCGGTCGGTTCCTGTTCAATGACGCGTGCAACACGCCCAATACCCAGATCACCTATTATGATTATGCCACGGCGCCGGTGCTTTACGAAATACATAATCTAACGAAAGCAAAAGGCGTCAAAGAAATGCCGAAATTTCGCGGCGAAGGCTTAGGGGTAATTGTACAATGCGAAGGAGGATCGGCGAGTCTCTATCGAGGCATTGCCTGGGACGAGAAAGGTAAACAGATCAAATCCTTTAAGGACAGCGGCGATCATTTCGCGAACTTTATCGATGCCGTTCGTCGGGGCCGTCGCGATCTCCTGAAAGCCGACATTCTGGAAGGCCATATTTCCACCGCCACCTGCCACATCGGTAATATTTCCTATCGAACAGGTCGGAAATCCTCCCAGGCTGAAATCCGCTCCCAGGTACAGGAAATCCCGCTATTTGCCGAAATGTACGAGCGTTTCCTAAACCATCTGGCCGCCCATGAAATCAAGCTGAATGACAGTTCCGTCACCCTCGGCCCCTGGCTACAGATCGATCCGAAAAACGAACGATTCCCGGATAACGCAAAAGCCAACCAACTGGTCCGCGGTTTTTATCGCAAGCCTTATACGCTCCCCGATCTGTCTCTCGGATAATCGATGCAGGGAATGAGATTATTTCGTCGCGTGGGCTTTTTCGACCAGCTCATACGCCCAGTCTTCAAAGTAAAGAGGATAGAGATGCAATTTTTCATTCGCCAATCTAAGGCCCACTCTCGACAACCAGTAGCGCAACTGCTCTTTCGGCAGGCCAAATTGCTTGCCGATCCTTTTTCGATATAATTTTCGTAAAATTTGATCTCTTTCTTTTTTCACGTCCGGGCTCTTGTGCGTGGCCCGAAAAAAACGTCGTATTTCGGATACGCTCATATCCTCGGTTTCCTGAAAGTAGGGGCGAAATCTTCGGGGCACCTCGTCGGGCAGCGTAAACGTATCGTCGATACTGCGGCGCTCAAGCTCGTTCGGTTCGTAATGCAGGAACGGATCGTAAAAAATCACGGCCGGATGATAATCAATCCGAAGCTTGGCAAGATGGGAGACGAATACATCCAATGACGTACCGGGCTGAAACAAACTCGCCGGTCCGTCGCCGATTACGATCACATAACAATACTTATTGAAGTCCTTACGATTATAACCCACAATTTCGTTGTAGGCTTTCTTCAGCAGCGAGTGGGTGTCTCTACGGACATCAAGGATCAGCAGTCGTGCCGTGACCGTATCCCGGGTCAGGGCTTGAATTTCCTCGATAGTGTCTTTGATCCCTATCTGGAGCGGCCGGACGATTTCCCATGACTGCATCCGAGAATCAAAGTGAATTCGCTCATATATGTCCGAAGCTAAAAACATATCCAGCGTCAGGATAAATATCTTATCCGTCCGCTGTCGATGGCTGAGCGTATCCACACCGGGATCGCTTAATTCAATAGGCCGATCATATTCTCCCCGGTCTTTCATTACCCAACACTCCCCTATGGGGCTTGCTGACTCTGTCCCCGCTTCCACCCCCCCATCTTTGGATTACGATAATACATTCACATTCTACTATAATTATATGACAATTCTTACCGCAATCCAATAAATATTCTTCCGGAGGTAAAAGTAGCTCGCTGTTTGATTCATTTTTTCGCGTTGCTAAGGAAAAATCAGGGACCGGACTCCAGAAACGTGCCCTCGCTCCCAATCGTCTTACATGTAAGCAGAATATACTCATCCGCGTTGCCGATGGGATTGGTTTTATACCGGCGGGCTGCCGCCGGCAGCCATATCGCGCAGGCGCAGGCTATATTTCTTGAGCAGGGCTTGAAAATTCGAGCGCTGCATGCCTGTCTGTTGGGCGGCCTTACTGACGTTATATTCGTTTCTACGCAATGCCTCCAACAGGAAGGCTTTCTCCACTTCAGCTACCGATTGATCGCGTAATTTCTTTTTTACTTCGTTCAATTCCACCGCGTTGTGGGGAACCGAGGTTAAGGCACTGGAGACGGTCATCGATTGATTCAGATGAGCCAGCCCCAACCGATTCTCATTACAGAGGATTACGAGCCGCTCGATAACGTTAGACAATTCCCGCACGTTACCGGGCCATTCGTATTGCGTTAAAAAGTTGAGCGCTTCCGGCGTAAAATCGTCAATGCGTTTATGCATTCTCGCAGAGAACAAGGCTAAAAACTGTCGGGCCAGCAGAGGAATATCCTCGCGCCGTTCGCGCAGAGGGGCCAGATGGATAGGAAATACGTTGAGACGGTAGTACAGGTCTTCTCTAAATTTGCCTTCGGTCACCAGTGTCTGGAGATCGTGATTCGTGGCCGCAATAAATCGGACGTCAAATTTATAGGCTTCGGAGGCGCCCACAGGTCTTACTTCTCGATTTTCGATGACGCGCAAGAGATTCGCCTGTAAGTCCATCGGCAGGTTACTGATTTCATCCAGGAACAACGTGCCCTTTTCGGCAGCTTGAATCAGCCCCTCCCGATCGGTGCTAGCACCGGTGAAAGCGCCCCGGACATGTCCGAACAGTTCACTGGCGATCAAGCTGGGAGAGATCGCGCCGCAATCCACGGCCACGAAACGTTCCTCCTTACGGTCGCCGGAAAAGTGGATGGCCCGAGCCACCAACTCCTTACCCGTACCGCTCTCCCCGGTGATTAGTACCGTACTGTCGGTCCTGGCACTCTGGACGATCAGCGAAAACACTCGTTTCATGGCAGCGCTTTCCCCGACGAGCCGGGAAACCTGGTAACGATGGTGGAGGGTATCCTGGAGGGAATGGTAGTCCGTCAAGAGGCGATGTTGACGAAGCGCTTTTTCGACTGCCGTTTCCAACTCATCCGGCGTGAAAGGCTTTCCCAGATAATCAAAGGCCCCGATTTTAATCGCCTCGACAGTACTTTTCGTACTGGGATAGCCTGTAATGATTATCACGGGAACATCGGGGAATCGGTCGGGCGCCTGTCGTAAGATATCCATACCCTGAATATCCGGCAGTTTCAAATCCAGCAGCACCAAATGAAACGATTGGGTCTCCAGGGCGGCTAATCCCTTCTGTCCACTATCCGTGATTTCCACATCATAGTTTTCTACGAGTATTCTTTTACAACTCTGTTGGACGATGGGATCATCATCAATTATCAGGATGCGCGCTTGTTTGCTCATGGTCCTGTTCCTTGACTTGCAGGGGCAGACGGACCGTAAACGTGGTCCCGTGGCCGACCTCGCTGGATACATTGATTTGACCGCCGTGCTTGGACACGACGCCATAGCTTACCGCTAAGCCTAAACCGGTTCCCGTTCCCTCCTGTTTCGTCGTGAAAAAGGGATCGAAAATTTGCTCCAGATTCTCCGGAGGAATACCGCACCCCGTGTCCGTTACGCTAAATTCCGCCCCGGGCGTACCGTTTTCCTCATAAGCACGACTGGAAATAATCAACTCTCCCCCTGACGGCATAGCATCCATGGCATTAACGATAAGATTGACGGCCACCTCCTGGATTTGTTTCGGATCGATCCAGAGCTGAGGCAATACCGAATCCATCTTCTCGGTAATCCGAATATGATTTAAGCCGGCCTGATGCCGAATGAGGTTTATCGCTTGACGTAATATGTCGTTCAGATCGGAACGTTTCTTCTTGGGTTCATTTTGTCGCGAAAAGCTCAGAAGTCCCTGCACGATATCCCGACATCGTGTCGTGGCCGTTATTATCGTCTCGACATCTTCATGTTCCTGCGAATGTTCCGGCATACTTTTCCGAAGCATGTGGGCAAACGTCAGTACCCCGGTGAGCGGATTGTTGATTTCATGCGCCACGCCGGCCGCCAGCCGACCGATGGAGGCTAAATGCTCCGAACGCGTGAGTTGGAGGTGAGTAAACTCTTTCAGCTTTTCATCGCGTTCTCGGAGGGATTGCGCCATAAGATTAAAACTTTTCGTTAAAGAACCAATTTCATCCTCGGAAGGAACGGCCAAGGTATGAGAAAAATCACCCTGCGCGATGATGGCCGAAGCCTTAACGAGATTCCGGACGGGGCGGCAGACGCTATCGGCCAGTTTCCAGGCGATAAACGTGGCGATTAACAATCCCCCGAAGGTTAACAAGGCGAAAATCGTAAGCGTATGCCACGCAATATCTCGGAACTTACGTTCCTGGACACCGACGTAGAGCATACCAATTGCTTTGCCCTCCGGATCAAAGATCGGCGTATAGGCGGAAATATACCAGGCATTGACCACCCAGGCCCGATCGACCCAGGTTTTACCCTGTTGCAGAACATAATCATACACTTCCGCACTAACGCGAGAACCAATGGCTCGGGTTCCATCATCGCGTAAAACATTGGTGGATATACGCACATCATTTTGGAAAATCGTGGCCGTTCCCAGCGGTTTGTTATTATATTGTTCCGCATGAAAAACCGTGTTCTGGACTTGATCCACCAGGGTATAATTACGATTGAGGACAATTCCCGCTCGAAGGATTCCGGCTAATTTCCCATCGGGTCGATACACCGGCACCGCCGAACAGAGCATCATACCGGCGGTTAATTGACTTTCCTGTAATGGTTTTGCCTTGGGGGTAGGCAGTATCGGAATGACAGCCTGCTTCACCAACGCCGGCGATTCCATTTCCATTTCCTTCAGGGAAATCAGCACGGTGCCGGATATTGCATCTTCGTTCTTCAAAACGCTGCGGATCATGGGATCATCCGCCTGCGAATCTCCGGATAAATCCGTTTGATGCGCCCGGTATATCACCCGCCCTGACGCATCCGTAACGCAGAGCACGTCGAAATGCCCGCTGCTACTGACCCGGTTCAACCGTACGGATAAATAGCTCAGGTCTTTTTCGGCGACCGCCGCAGAAAACCGTTCGCCTACAGAGGTGTAAAACAGGGCCGCCTCCATCTCGGCCAACTGCTGCTGATAGAATTCCCAGGCCGCATTTAAGTCCTGTCTTACCCGATTGCGGGCTTCCTGGCCCAGGTGACGCTGCAGCAAATATCCTCCTATAACAGAGGATATGCCGCCGGATATTGCGACCACGAAAATTAAACTCGCCACTATACGACCTCTAAGGGTCATTTTTAACCTCCTGATTTATAGGCTTGGTTATATATACAATAGTATATATTACAAATACAGTCAAGGGCTAAATAATGTTGGGCATGAATGAGTAAATCAAATTACATAATGATATATCCTATTGTTATATATGGACTTATAAAAATTTAGCTCGATCTTAGTCCTTAAAACCTCGTTAGGCATATTTTTTGCGGTATCTAACCTACGGAGATATTAAAAGTATGACCCCAGGACATGAAAAAACCGGAATCACAACCATAGATTGGGGAATTCATAATTTTACTGCGTGTTGCTAAGGAGATGTTAAATATGGCGAAGCACAGAGAATGTCAGTTTGGAAATTGCCCGATATGTGGAAAATCGGATGGGCACCTCAATGTAAGTTGCAATCACTGGTTTGTTTGTCACCAACACAAAACCAAGTGGTTCGTAGGGAGCAGTTTGTTTTCGGATTGGCAATTTGAGAGCGAGATCGACTGGTTGGGAAATGCCGTGTTACTCGGCCAATATAGAGATGTACAACCGGAAGATCACGTCCAGCCCCTATCTGCCTCTACCGGTAAAGAAGAACCTTCGTTCCATGATCTACAGAATTTTCTCGACCGTCAAAGTATCTTAATTGTTGATGATGAACCGGTCGTCCGCGAGTGTTGCGAAAGGATTTTTAAGGATCACGGATATTATGTAGAGACTGCGGCATCGGCCAAAGAGGGTTTGGAACGTGCGATGCGCGGGTATTTTGACTGCGCCTTGATCGATCTCAAAATGCCGGATCAGGATGGCATGGACGTCGTTCGCAGCGCTCGAGAAAAACGCTGTAACATGGTCGTTCTGATCATCACAGGATATGGCACGAATGAATCCGTCGCCGAGGCTAAACGCTTAGGAGTATCCGACTACATCCACAAGCCTTTTACGCCGGAAGAATTGGTCACGGCAGTGGAACATGCCCTCCAGGGCAACGGCAACAAAGGCCGGTGTGTGTTCGAAAGTAATAACTAAAGCTTCGTTGGATAGGGATTACCTGTAAAACCTAAAGAAGAAAGTAAAACGATGACCATTCCCCAGAAAAGAAATTTGTTGGGCGCCGAGAAGGAAATAAACCTCGTCGCGCCGGATACCCTAAGGTCTCGCCTCATCGAAACGATGGATAAATTTACTTTTATGGCTCTGTATCGCATGGCCGAGGATTATCAGGGAGTGGCGAGTATGATTACCGAAATCTTTTCCACGCACCCAGATGAACCAACGACAATTCTCGAAGATGGTACGTTTGGTGATCTGCAGACGAGACTCAGCTATAAGCGTATTCTGGTGATTGATGACGATCCCATGGTTCGGGCAAGCTGCATCCGAATTTTCAGCCGACACGATTTTCAGGTAGAAGTGGCCGCCTCGGCGAGAGAAGGGCTCAAACGGACTCTAAGCGGTTATTTTGATTGTGCGCTCATTGACCTGAAAATGCCGGATATGGACGGTATGGAAATCGTGCGCACCGCGCGAAAAAACCGCAGCAACATGGCAATCCTGATTATCACTGGATATGGTACGGACGAGTCCGCTAGAGAGGCG
>CAZNQT010000205.1:0-7977 GCA_964574885.1 uncultured Pirellulales bacterium | reverse complement strand
GATGTACAGATATTGCTTCGAGCGTACTGCCCGCTCGTGGGCCTGGTAATCGTGCCAGTTATGTTCGGCGAAAATAGTATCGCGAATCGACGCCTCCGGATTGATCAGTAGAGGGACAAAGGATTTTCCCTGGAACCGTGACGATTTTTCTACTCGGGCCAGTTCACAAATCGTCGGTGCGATATCCACAACGCTCACGAGGCTGCAACAGATGGTGTCCGCTTTTACCTGTTTAGGCCAGCGGACGATCAACGGCGTCCGTACGCCGCTGTCATATACCGTCGTCTTACAGCGGGGAAACGGCCTGCCGTTATCGGAGAAAAACAACACGAAGGTATTTTCCCCCGCATGCTGCTTATCCAGTTCCTCCAGCACTTGCCCGATAAAGCCGTCCATGCGGGTAATTTCATCGTAATACATCGCCAGGTCTTTTCGGGTTTCCGGAGTATCCGGTAGAAACGGCGGTACGATAACGTCTTCCGGTTTATGTGGTTCCTCTATGGTATTGGCACTGTATCCCCGATGGGGATCGAACGAAGCAAACCACATAAAGAACGGTTTATCCTGGGGGCGATTTTTCAGGGTATCCACCCATTTTTCACAGCCGCTCGGTCCGCCGCCTTCGATGACGGCGTCAAAATTCTTCTTCGCATCCTTGCCCAGATGCCACTTGCCGGCGCTGGCAGTGTAGTACCCTGCCTGTTTTAATAAACCGGGAAAAGCAATTTGATTCGACGGCAGCGGTTGATGCAGTTCCCGCGCGCCGGTGCTGTGCGGATACCGCCCGGTGATCACGCTGCACCGCGTCGGACTGCACGAGGCACAGGTCAAAAAGGCATATTCGAACTTCAATCCTTCCCGTGCCAGTTTGTCGATATTCGGTGTGCGGATCGAGGGGTGTCCGTAACAGCCCACGTCGTTCCACGCCTGATCGTCGGCGATGAAGATAATAAAATTGGGTCTGTCGTTATTTGTACGATTTGACGTATGAGCGGTAGCGTGCGAATCCTTCCGTATGGCAAACGTTCCCGCGCCCCAACCGATTGCATATAAAAATTCCCGCCGACTCGGGTTTTTCATTTTACCCTGCCTTTGCACCTTTCTACTCGTCCCCTCATTTACTTTTCTTCGATGAGGGCTTTTTCCTTTTCCGCGTCCACGAATTTCTCAATCGCCTTTTGCTGCATTTCCTGTTTCAATTCCCGCACAACGACGTCCCGTACCTCTTCGAGCGGACACGGCACGGAGGGCTTTTTATCCGTAACGGCGGCGATATGAAAACCGAACTCGGTTTCGAAGACGTCGCTGATATCCCCGATTTGCATATCGAACACCACTTCCTCGAATCGCTCGACCATCTGCCCCCTTGCAAAAAAACCCAGGTCCCCGCCGCGGTCGGGACAGTCGGAATGCTTCTGGGCCAATTCCGCGAAATCTGCTCCGTTCTTCAATTCGATAAGCACCTTATCCAATTCTTGTTTGGCCTGTTCCGGCTCCACGTCGGGCGTGATGTGCTTAACGATATGTGAGGCCCGCACGGTCTCGGGAAAGGTAAATTTATTGACATGGCTTTCGTAGTAGTGGAGAATTTCTTTTTCGCTGGGCTCGCCCGCTTCGTCGTTGACTTTCGCAATCAGTCGTTCCAGCCGCAACCGTTGTTCGATATCCTTCTTTAACTGCTCTTCACTTTCGAAACTCGTTCCCAGATTCTCGAACAGTTTATCCATCCCCCCCTGTTCGTCCACTAAAGCCTGAAACGCCTGCTCCACAAATTCGGTCGGCACCGGTTCGGCATCGTTGCGGGCGGCTTGACGCATCAACACTGCCTCGATCACATTCTCCCGTGACCAGTCGCGCAATTGTTTTTCCTGTTCTGCCGCACTCTGCTCGACGAACACACGCTCGTAATCCGGTCGCAATTTCTCCATCTCCGTCTCAATTTCCTTGTCTGCAATCTTCTCACCATTGACGTATAACGCCATCATATCCTCCGCTATTTAACTATGCATTCTAAGGTTTTCATTTCCGTTCGGACGGAAATCCAGGACCTGTAGGATAACGTGAAATTTATGATCTGTCCATCCCGTAGAATCGATCAATACCCAAAAGCCGGTAGGCTGGGCCTATGGCACACGCCCTTACTTTCGACTCAGCAAATACCACATCGTGTTATACTTCGCCGACAAGGTAACACTCTGTTGATTCAACTTGTCGGAAATCAATGGTACACTTTGCATTGCCTTGCCATCCGGTCCTAATGCTTGGCACTTCCATTGTCCTTTCGGCAGCGAGATCGTACCTGCCACGGCCTCAATCTGTACCGGCGGTTCTCCCCAGTTCCGGCCCAATGTCCGTCGATCCGCCGAAAATTGCATATCCTGATTCTCACAACGACCGCACGCCGTTATCAGAATCTTCTTACTTTCCGTAAAGGATTTACCATCCAGCGCCGTCACCGTCACTGCCGCAAATGTCGGCTGCTGCACCATAATTTTTCCCCGGCTGAGTCTCACAAACTCTTTGGCCTGACCGGTATAGACCCACGCCCCCTTACTTTCGACCGCATACACACCTTGATTCTTTTCCGCCGGCCAAGTAAGTTTCGTAGATCCCCCTTGGTGAACAATCGTAGAACGGGTGGACGCCTTTTGATCCGGCAGGACCGCGGCTAAGCGATACTTCAACATAGTCTCTTGAGTCACGGCGCCGCATGCTTCCAGGACCGCAAACATATCCCGATTATGTTGCAAATGCAGTTGGGCCAGCGTAGTCAGGCTGTATTCATAAGGCAGTTTTTTCATACTTTCCGGCTCTCCCAGATATTGCCTGGCCAACTTTTTTATATCCACCGCTTTGGTTTGTAAGCGAATTTGCCGCTCGTGCGCCAGCGGTTTCGTGTCGCCTTGTCGAAAGATCGCCGCTCCCGCCCGAACGAATCCCCACTTACTCGGATTTGCATGGATGTCAAAAAAACTCGTAAAGTACCGTTTACCCCAACTGTCGTTGTTGTGACTGTAGGAATAGAGCCATATACCGTCCCAGTCCTGCGCTGCTGCAAACGACGCGATCATCGGCACGCATTCTGACTGCGAATCCAGCGGCGCGGGATGATTGTATTCCGTTACCGTATAGGGTTTGTCCGCCAGTCGCTCGGCTCCCAGACGAAACAGCGTCGCCGAATCCCGGTATCCGCTCATCGCCTTCTGATCGATCAGCCAGTCGCCCGGATCCCAGGGCCGGTTCGGAAACCGTGGATGCTGCCAGTACGCATGACCGTCAATAAAATCCATATCGCTCTGGCCGAACAAGCCCAGCGGACCAAACTCTATTGTACCCGTCACCAAACCATTATACCCCAAATCCTGCTTGATATAGTTCCGCATTGCGTCAAAGTACTTTTTCTCCGTTTCCGCCAGAAATCGCATCCGATCCAGCACCCTCGTTGGCGCCTCCAACTCCCCATACAGCTTTACGCTTTTCGCCTCCAGCGATTCGCCCGGCAATAATCCCTGCCGACCGCCCGGACGGAGTTCCACCCGGCGCAGGTACGCCTTTTCCTTGCTCTTACCCAGCGAAAAACTGATCCGCGCGTTGTCATCATCGTCTGTGGCGGTAAAACCATAGCGATACGCCTTCCATTCATTCGTCAACTTTACCTCTTTGGAAAAACCGAGACCTCCCCACGGCTCGTGCGCCTGGCTCACTCCGCAGCCCATCGTACGGGGCCTCTCCGCCGCCGCCTCGAATATGATGGTATAGAACTTACCTTTTTTAACGCGAATCCCGCCCTGGTTCACCTGCAGATGCCAGTTCGTCCCCGTCGTATTCGTTATATTAATCCCCAGCGACTCTTTACCCTGGAACGTCACCTTCGCTGTGTTCATCACGCTGCCCTGATGCTGCTCCAGGTTCCAGTCGTTCGGTCGGCCGAGATTCGTATCCATTTTCTGAAAATCCGCGTTCTGTAAAATATTCTCCCCCAGTTCCTCCGATCCTTCCGACCACGTGGAACGCAGTTGCGCCGTCGAACCGTAGCGTGTTTGCAGCCAGTCGTTATACTGCTCCTGCAGAATCTTTGTATAAAATTCCGGCAGGTTCGGCAGCGTCTGCGCCGCACTCCACATAAACAAACTGTCCTCGTTGGTAATCTCCACGATCGCCACCGCCGGATCGTCCGCGTACTTCAACTTGCGATAGGGATTCACCCGATCCAGCATCTGCCGGGCGAAATTTTTCTGTGCCTCGATCAACTGCGGCACGAAAATCCCGCTCATCTTGTCGTAATTGTGATTCAGCTTCGGCAGTCCCAGGTATTCGCTGTGCTCCCGACCCACGTGCAGATTCAGATCCACGTAGATTCCCTGCTTGGCCAGTTCATTGATAAAATAATCCAGCCGATCGAGCGCCTCCGGCTCGATGGTCTTGCCGTCTCTGCGATTCCACAATCCCCGCGGCCAGCGGGCGCTGTCCATGTGATGACACCGCACCGTATTCACTCCCGCCCAGGCCAATCGCTTTGCCACTGCCGCCGCGTCTTCCTGACGCGGGAAGTTCGCCGCAAACGACAAATTCACCCCCCATAACCGCTCACGTTGATTTCCCCGACAAAAATGTCCCTCCTTTACCACCAGTCGATCCGCCTGACCCCGGATCGGCACATTTGCAAACGCCATCGGCGAATCCGCATCCATCTCGTGCGGTATCACAAACTCCACAAACTCCCCCGCCCAGACCCCATTCACTAAAAGTAAACTAAGTAAAAATCCAAAAACGCTTTTCATTATCTTCTCCATGTTCCCTAACTTAATCCGCGTTTATCCATTCCATCCGCATTAACCGTGTTCTATTCTTCTTTAAACAGTCGCAGCAATACCACTCCGTGAACGGGCACTTTGCTTTCAAAACTGTTTGCAAATGTGCCCAGGTCCTTCTGTCGCCATAAGTCGCGCACCCGATGTTTCCCTTGGATGCCCAGTTCCTCCCACGTAACTTTTATTTTACTTGGTTCGGAGAATAGGAAATCCCGATTAAATAATCCCACCGCCTTCGAACCATCCTCCATCGTTTTGGCCCAGATTTCGTGATTATCTTTCTTAGTAACTCGCCGTGCCTGCTCGCCCGAGGGATCCTGATTCACCTCCAGAACCTCGTCGTTGGTCAACAAGCTCAGCGTAAACTCGTCCAGGTCCGCCAGATCGCATCCCAGCAGCATCGGCGCGCTCAACAGGCACCACAAACTGATGTGCGTATATTGCTCGTCCGGCGTCAGTTTCGTCGGGTGCAGGTTCGGGCCCCAGCCGACCTTGCCCACCACCAGCATATCCGGATCGTTCCAGTGGCCGGGTCCCGCAAAGGGCGCCCACTTATCCTGATCGAAGCCGATTTTATCCACGCTCGACCAGGTGTCGGTAATATCCCCCGTCGTCCGCCAGCAGTTCGCCCACTGCGCCCACTGCGCCGCCTGATCGAACGGCGCACTATTGGAAAGACTATAGACAATATCCCGTCCACACTTCTGCAGCGCTTCGGCCATCTCTTGAACGTGCTTCACGTCGTTCGGATTCCAGTCGTATTTCAGATAATCCATCCCCCACGCCGCCCACTGCTTGGCATCATGTTCCGCAAATGAGAACTTGCCGTGTCGCCAACCGTTGCGACGGTTCCTGCCGCCGACCTCTTCCTTCGACCAGGCGCCGTCTTCCTGATCGCTCGATCCGCCGACGTAGCCGGCGTACGAGGTAATCCACGGCGTCGAGTAAATCCCGATTTTCAGACCCAGCCCGTGTACGTAATCGCACAATTCTTTCATATCCGGAAATTTATCGTTCGCCTGAATCGCGTTATATTCACCCCCGCGTTCCGCTTGCCAGGTATCGTCGATATTGATATACGTCCACCCATGATTTATCAGACCGGTTTCTGCCATTGCCCGCGCCGAGGACTTGACCTTTTCTCCATCCACCGCTCCCGCCCAGCAGTTCCAACTGTTCCAGCCCATTGGTGGCGTCAAACAGATTTTCTCTCCCACCTCAATCCGCAACTCTCGTCGGGCCTTACCATGTGCGTTGGTTGCTTCCAGCATTACCTTATATGTACCTTTTTTAGGTATCGCCCCGCTGATCCGTCCCTTTCCGGCATCCAGACTCAATCCGTTTGGCAATCCCTGTGCCCCGAATCGCATAGGTCTCTCGCCGGTTGCAGCGATTGTATAAAGAACCGGCGAACCCGGCCTTACGCCGAATACCTTCGCACCGTTGATCCGCGGCTCCTTGGATGGTTTCGGTGTTAAGATATAGGGCTGAACCGATTCCTGCGCCAGCGTTGTCGGCTTCTTACCTGTTACCTTGAATTTCGCATCCGCCCAATCCGCATGATCCCAATTCATTCCGTCGCCGCCGTCCGTTACCATTAGCACCAGATCCTTCACCCCCCGCACGTTGACCTTTACTTCTTTTGCTGCCTGACCGCTTTTCATCAGTCCGCTTTCCCAAAGGACCTTGCGATCCCCCATAACCTTGAACACTACGCTCCCCGGCGACGTTCCCACTTCGTCGTCCACGCCCACGAACGCCCGAAATTCCATCGTCCACCCGTCCAGCCGCACCCAGAAATACCCCGGCGCATGCGTCCCGATCCCCCGTGTGTATTCCTTGCTTCCAATGCGGATAGGATTGCCCTCCACGCTTTTATTCTTATGCGTAGTCCCCCATCCCTCCACTGCCCGAGACACATCCAGCTCATCCAGATATACCCATTCCGCCCCTACGCTCCCTGAGCACCAGAATAACAAAAATACTATTGCCAGATTATTTCTTGATTGAGTTTTCATAATTGCTTGTTTCTCCTTTTGCATTTTTAATTTTAACGATTTCCTCTGCCGTCAACGCCCGTTCGTAGATGCGCACTTCATCAATCGCCCCCTGAAATCCTCGACCGATCCGCACATCGATTTCCTCTCCCGTCTCGATCGGCCACAAGTCCAGCATACCGATGTCATCTATCTCCGCTTCTTCCCCGTCCAGGTAGAGCGTTACGTGATCTTGCAGGTTCGGTGGATTCGCGTCTGCAACTACCGCCGCTACGTGATGCCATTGGTCGTCATCGACATGAGGTTTCATATAGAAATAGCCGCCTTTGGGCGTCACTCCGGGTCGCGACCGGATAAAACAGAATGTCCACATCGCGCCCGGTTCCTCTGCGCCCCACGACATGATTTCTCCCCGCCCTTGTTTCGTTTTGATCCACGCCGCCAATGTCCGCGCCTTCGTGCCCGTTACTCCCTTATATCCCGATATCTGCACGACCTTCTTCTTACCGTCAAACCGCAGCGCCTTACCTACCTTCCCCGCCACCGAAACCGTTTCAAATGTCATGCCTTCCTTGAGTTCACCCTTGCGCCCGTAGGGCGACGAATCCGCCGCTTCCGTCCCGGCCGCCTCTTCAAACTTCCACCACCCCATCAACGCCGGATCCGTATCCAAATCCACCGGCTTTGGCGGTTCCATCTGCACCGGCTCCACGGGCTTCGCTGATTTTGGTTCCTCAACGTTCCCCGCTCCCCCAATCTCTTCTTCCTGTACGTCCTGACAACCGGTAACAAATAATGCGGTCCCGACAATCAATATAAGAACGCCTACCTGTTTCATTCTAAGCACCTCCGGAACACGTACCTTTTACAATGCTTATGTTACAGTTTACCTTTTAAAGGTAATGCTGACGAGAAGAATAACAAATAGTGATTATTTCTTGATTTCTTTCTTAACCACCCGGCACCCGAACACGCCTCCCGCCCACTTACCCGGATGCGCCTGAAAACGAACCGTAACCTTCTGTTTTCCCTTTGTCAGTTTTTCCGGGATCGGGTATATCACGTCGAAAAATTCCCCCGGTTTATTTTCTTCCAGCGTTTGCGTCCCGACTTTTTCCCCCTCCACCAGGATATCAAACTCCCGTTGTCGTCGATCCCCGCCCCAGTAC
>CAZNQT010000204.1:0-7987 GCA_964574885.1 uncultured Pirellulales bacterium | reverse complement strand
GTACAGTTGGTCTTTATTATGGGAGTTGGGCCCATTTTTAGTCCCACTCCGTCTTCGCCAAGAAGTAAAAGATTATCTCATAACCTTGATGATTTGTATAAAGAATGCGCAAAGTCAAATTGGGATGGATACGGTGCAAAACCTGTATATAAAACTATAAGAAAAACCATCGAAAAATTCCTAGATGCTCTCCCTCCAAATATCGAAGATCCTGAAATAGGAGCAGATCCCGATGGTGAAATTTCGTTAGATTGGTGCTATTCTCGAAATAAGATGTTTACGATCAGTATTGGTAGAAAGAACAGAATCGCATACGCAGTGTTGGATGGAGAGAAAAGATCAAATGGCATAGAATTCCTTGAACAGAATATACCTTCAATTATAACTGACCACTTAAAAAAGTTCCTTGATGATCAATTGTAAAAATGACAAATAGAACTGAAATATCGCCTAAAAACCAATTAAGCCGTTTCATACGTGACAATAAAAATCATGTCGCTCCAACAAAAGGGATTGTAAAACCTAAAGCTTTTTTACCTCCACCAGACAGAAAATTATCCGTATGTCATACCCAAGGAATGAAACAAAAAATAATATGGCAAATAGGAGATAATTGGCTTGGGAAAATAGTTCTATATCGAGCTGACTTGATAGCTGAATCGGTCACAAGGATAAAATTAAAAGTAATACTTGATAATAATCCAGAATATCATGTTACCATTTCTGGATGGCCTGAGGATAAGAATATGCAATTATCCTTGGCCACGGAACTCGCACACCGTTCACAATTAAAAATACGAGATAATACATAGCCAGGCGCCATGCCCACGCTTTCGCCGTGCTGCGCTAGTCGCAGAAGGTGCGTAGGCATGTTTGAAGACAGACAGCATGCTCAAGTTATTTCTATCACGGGCATTGCCCGCTTGAGCATGGTTTTCTTGAAAAAGTAGGGGTGGTTGTGCTTGCCACGTTCAAACAAATTGATAGCCATCCATTTCATTATTACGCAGATTTGTCGCTCACGAGTTACTGGTGCCACGTGTCATTCAATGGAACCGTTGCCAAGAGCTGCATCCATCCATTCATGAACGGTGATGCCTTTGTCTTTACACTGCCCAATGAGGTCCGTGTGACCGACCAATCCTCCTTGCTGGTTGTGAACCAGATTGTACCAGAGGCAGGCCGACAACCATTCCTTGACTGGAGTCCTTTCCTCACCAAGACAGGCGTAAACCCGAAGGATGTTGTTTCGTGGATCAAAGCCAAGGTCGATGTGTCCGAGATCCAAAAGGAAGAATTGCATTGGCACACGCATCAGCCACCTGTCCAGACCCAGTGCGTAGCCAAACAGCATATGACCCAGACGTTGTTTTTCGGTTTGGGCCTTGCGGGTAGGGATACCTAATCGACCGGTTCCAATACCGTGAATCCACCCTTCGATGTAGCGAAATGTGTTGTGATGGCAGTCGGATAGCGTTTGGACGCCGGCGGCAATGGCGCCACAGACCTCGTATAATTCTTTCTTGTCAGACTCCTCAAGTTGATCGAGGATTTTCTTATATTCCGGATTCCATTGAGGATAAATTTTCGGCAGCCCGGCCAACTCGGAAATCTCGGCGTCGAGACGGGCGCCGCGCCCGTTTTCGTCGTAAAACAGGTCCTTTCCCAAAGCCTCCAAATCCTGTAGTACGGATTCCTCCAGGGAGGATTCGACGCCGGCCACCGTGACACTGGTCTGGGCGAAAAAGTCCATGATCAGGAACATCCGATCCAGCATCTTCCTTTGGACCTTGCTCAAGTTCGAAACGGCGCCGAGCCATTCGTAGGATCGATGGATAAATCCCGCCGCCTCCGGGTGCGCCTGGAGGGCATGTTCCTCAGATTCACCCGCTAGATATGCATGTAATACCCCGTGGATAGTCTTCATACTTTCCGTTTGACCCGGCTGACTGGTCTTCAGTTGGCATCCCATTCCCGAGCACAAGCATCCATTCTTGAAAAAAGACCGTTCCAGTTTCCCCCGAGCAATGGCAAGCAATAACTCATCTATGGTAACCGGGAGGCCGCTGTCGCAGGGAATTAGACTGCTGATGTGGGCGCGAAGCAGACGAATGTCATCGTTCAGGGGTCCCAGCTTGCTCTGCATGTTACACAGGTGCTTGATCGTATCGTCCCATTCGTCTTCCTTCCACCCAGTTTCCTTATCCGGAAAAATCCAGGGAATGGTACACCACTGGCGTATGAGGTTGCCATCCTCGTCGGAATAGAGTGTACTAATCATTTCGTTCTTCTGGACGGGCGTAGAGGTGGTCTCTCCGGTGTACACTGCTTCAAATCCGGCCGATACCTGATCGTAGGGCACTAATGTATCTTTCTTTTTAGCCATGATAATTCCCTTTATAGATCGTAACCATAAAAGACCGCCGTCGCCTCTTCGTGATCGAACCAGCGGTCGTTCGTACCTCAAACGCGAAAATCGTTATCGACAAGCTTTTGCATAAATACTCCGAGCACCGCTAAATTTGTTGCTACTACCATATCGACAAAACCAAATTTGTCAATGTGATTATACCTTAGCCCTGCGTAGGCATGCGGTCGGGTGGTCGGGTGGCATGCTTACACGAGCGCCAGCGAACGGGCTTAATAAATGTAGCACAGCCGCCCTCGGCTGTGCTTTATTCAAATGTGCCACGGCCATCTTGGCCGTGCTCCTGGCAATTGCCATCACGGGCATTGCCCGCGTGAGCATGAGATTAACCAAGGAGCCCCAAGCGCCAACGCGGGGGCAATGAATATATCGGGTGCCATGCCCACGCTCGCGTGGGCATGTTTGGGCGGCAACCACCGCGTTTGCGATCTGGATGACTTTTTTCTCATTTCTCACAACTTAAAACTATCCACTATCTTCTCTTTCCGTAAACCGTCAACTTTTTCTTCCCCTATCCAATATTAACATTGAACGTTGAACCTGGAACCTCTTCCTATCCGCTATCCGCTATCTATCATCCGTGGTTCCCATTTTTTACTTTATCTTCTCCTGAAAATTCTTTCTAATTATTCTTTGTGCCTTAGTGTCTTCGTGGTAAATAGAAAAAGGAAATCGTATTTTGCGAATCGCTCTGGAATTCAATTCGGTATTGCGGGATCGGTATTCCGGCTTCTTTACCTACGGCGCCGGACTGCTGGAAGGATTCGCCGCGTTAGACGATCCACCGGAACTCACCTTATTCTGTGGGAGTAAAGTTCGTAAGAACGACGATTGGCTGGTGGATCTGCCGGCAAAGCTCCACGCGACCTGGAAAGTATCGTCCCTGAAGATGCGCATCCTGGACTCCTGGTGGCGCGCGTTTAACTTCCCGGCGCTGCAGCGCTTCGTCGGCGACTTCGATCTGTATCACTGCAATCATCACCTGATGGGGCCGACCAAAGGCAAACCCCGCGTTCTCACCGTACACGATCTAAGGCGCTATCGCTTTCCAGAATTTTATCCAAACTCAAAGCTCGGTCCCTTCGAGCATGCCGTCCGCCAAGCCGATCACTATATCGCCATCTCCCACGCAACCAAGCGCGACCTGGAAGAAATCTTCGACATCCCTTCAGATAAAATCGACGTAGTCTATCACGGCGGCCCGCGCCAAACCGCAGCGGAAACTCCCGACGATCCGGACCATATTCTGGATAAATTCTACCTGAAACCGAATCGCTACTTCGTAGCGTTTTCTTCCTACGACCGTCGCAAGAATTTGGCCAACACCATCAAAGCCTTCGCCGTCGCCTCCCACCGACTGCACCGGGATTTCCACCTCGTCATCATCGGCGCCCCCCCGAAGCACCAGGATATCATCCCGGACGATCTGCAGCAGAAACTGCATGACCGCCTCGTCTTTACCGGTTCCTTAGATCGCCTGGAGACGATCCTCGCCCACGCCGTCGCCCTCGTGTACGTCAGTCTGTACGAGGGTTTCGGATTGCCGATCCTGGAGGCGATGGCCACCGGTACTGCGGTGATCACCTCCAACGTCAGTTCCATGCCCGAAGTCGCCGGCAACGCCGCCCTCCTGGTCGATCCGTATTCCGTGGACGAGATCGCCCACGCCATGGTCACCCTGGCACAGGATTTTACAAAACAAACCCATTTTATCGCCGCCGGCCGTATCCGCTGTCGCGAATTCTCTTGGTCCCGGGCGGCGCGGGAGACGGTGGAGGTTTATCGTAAGGTCTTGAGGTGACTGGGTTTAGATATATTCCGGGAATCCGCTTGAGTTGGGGTATCCGGGGGGGTACCATTTTGGGCAATGAAAAATCGGAAGGCAATGGTAATCGGACTGGATGGGGCGAGTTTCAATTTTCTCGGGCCGTTCTGCGATTTGGGGGTGATGCCACACCTGGAGCGGTTCCGTCGGGGCGGCAGTTACGGGGAGCTGGTCAGTGCGTATCCGCCGATCACGCCGGCGGCGTGGGTGACATTCATGACGGGTATGCTGCCGGGCAAGCATCACGTGCTGGATTTCGAGCAATTTCGGTTCGTGGACAATTCACTGCGCTATAACACCAGCGCGGATATTCATGCGGCGACGATCTGGCGGATCGTTTCGGATGCCGGTCGCAAGGCGGCGGCGATCAACGTGCCGATGACCTATCCGCCAGAGGAGGTCAACGGGATCATCATCGCAGGGCACAACGTGCCGAATCCGGAATCGCCCTATACCTATCCTGAGGATTTCAAGGCGAAACTCCTGGAGCAGATCCCGGATTATCTTCAGGTAAAACCGGAGCGGGGAGATATAGAAGAGCCGGCCATATTCGACAGCTTCGTTACGGCGCTAACGAAAACGGTGGAACATTATTACGAGGCTACGCGGTTTGTGGATACGCAGATCGAATGGGATTTACTAATGACGGTGTTTCCGCATACGGACATGGGGCATCACGTCTGGCGGTACATGGATCCGGAGATTTCGCAGCAATACCCACAGCGGCGGGAACGCATTATGGGTATCTTCCGGAAACTCGATGAGGCGCTGGGGAAACTGTTTGCCTTGGCGGACGAGCGCGGCGCGCAGGTAGTGATTATGAGCGATCACGGTCACGGCAGGCAAGCCGGGTGGGTGCGGGCCAACAAGCTATTGCAGAAGTGGGGTTATATTACTATGATCGGTAAATGCCAATGGTTCCTGCGCCGTATGGTGCGCGAGTATCAGAAATGGCGTTACAAGGACAAATATACGCGGCCGGCGCGGTTGGTGGATGAGAAACTGGGGATCGACTGGTCGCGGACAAAGGCGGCGGTCTGTCACACGGCGATGTGGGGCTTTTTGTATCTGAACGTGCGCGGGCGGCAGCCGGAAGGGATTATCGAACCGGGCGAGGCATACGAAGCCTGTCGCAACGATCTGATCGAACGATTCCGGGCGGAGAAAGATCCATTTACCGGCGAACCCTTATTTACGGATGTGATCAAGCCGGAAACGGCGTATGGCGAGAGTACCGTGCCGTGGGATAGTCCGGATCTGCTGCTGACGCCGCAGGAGGGGATGAAGGTGAATCGCCGCACGCGCGGCAAGTGGACGGTGAAACACACCGATCCCGCGACGGCAGAGGGTACGCATTTGTTACACGGTCTGTGGATGGCGTCGGGCGAAACCATCAAGGCCGGGCAAAATTTTCAGGCTAACATTCAGGATATCTCCCCGACACTTTTAACGATGCTGGGGATTCCCGTACCGAAGGATATGGACGGCAAGGTCATGCTCGATATATTCCGACAAACACCGTCGGTGCACTATACGCAAGCTAAAGAAACCACAGCGCCCAGCAAGGATGCCGGTTATTCCGCCGAGGAAGAGGAACAGATTCAACAGCACCTGGCCGATCTGGGGTATATGGATTGAGAAGAGAAGGATGAAGGAGAAAAAGAATACAGAATCCAGGAGCCAGAATTCAGAAGAGGAAACCGCAGATAAACCCAGCGCGGCCTCAAGGCCGCAACCAAAAGGATTGATTCCCATAGGAATGATTTTCTACTCTCTGTGATCCATTTACCCTTCAAGAGTAGCGTTTTTCGCTTTATCGGCTACCAGCAGGTGAAGACCATACCCAAGTTGATTTCCGCTGGAAGCCGACAAGCATTAAACGCGGGGAAAGTTTGCCGTATGGTAAAACCGTTATAACTCTTTAAATTTTAGAAGGTGAGCAATGTCGATAATAAAAAGCGAGCATAAAAAACAAGAAGTTGATGGATTGTATTACAGATAGACGCAGAAAAGCCACCCCCAAGCTCGCGGACTCGCTTGGCGGCGCCACCCGACGACTAGGTTATTCTAAGGGCTGCAAAGGAAAAACCTACGAGAAACCACAGCATGATGGAAATCGTAGCTAAAAATCCGAGAATTCTGTTGCGGAAAATAAAGGTACTGGAGATATAGAGTCCGAGAGTAATTACTCCAATTATTATTAGATAGTATTCGTCGTCAAACATAACCGGGCTAAAATGTCCTGCCTCCGTTACCAAGAAATAGATTAAGCGTTCTAGGAATGGACCTTCCGATGGTGGAGTAAATTCTCCGAAATCGGCGGTGAACCAGAATAAGGCATTAAGACCGGTGAGGAGGAAGAGACAGATTGTCGGGCAATAGGAATGTCTCTTCACGGGAGTCTTGTTCTGATTTTGTTGTTCTTCGGTCATAACGTTTCATCCCGGATTGATCCAGATCGATGTGGTAGGCACAGCCTACCCTACTCTAAACCACCCCCAAGCTCGCGGACTCGCTTGGCGGCGCCACCCGTCGCACGGTCGATGATGTATGAACCTTATGGACTCAAAGGGATTATACCGGCGGGCTAGGTTTTTAACAACAGGCAAAACGGACGATGAATCCGATCATTCTATCCCTTGGGAACGTAAAGAGTTGTCAGTTGTGGGTTGTGAGTTGTGAGAAACAATAAAAATACGATCCACCCGTTCGTTATTCAGGGCGACCACACGGGATCGTCCCTACGTTTCGATTGGCGAGTGGCCATCCACAGATAATATAAAATGCAAAATATAAAATAGACAATGAGAAATGAAAAAACGAATCGGAAGTACAGGGTAGAAAACCCCCGGTTAACACCGGGGGCTGGTTAGAAGATCAATCAATACTTGTTATGGTTTAGAACAATCCGCGGACCTTGCCGGTTTTGGTATCGACGTCGATGCGTCGAAAGGCGGGGTCGGAGCCGGTGCCGGGGAGTAATTTAATCGCGCCGGCGACGGGAACGAGGAAGCCGGCACCCTTATAGACCAGGATGTCGCGGATGGGCAGTTTCCAGCCAGCGGGTCGGCCTTTGAGGTCCGGATCGTGCGAAAGGGACAGGTGCGTCTTGACCATGCAGGTACCGAGCTCTTTCGAGACGGGATCTTTTTCAAAGAGTGCGAGTTTGGCTTTGGCCTCGTCGGAATAGGTAACGCCATCGGCGCCATAGACGACCTTAGCGATTTTTTCGATCCGTTCGCTCAGAGGGGCTTCGAGTTCGTAGAGGAATTGGAAATGGTTTTTCTCATCGCAGGCCTGGACGACGGCCTCGGCCAGTTCGATGGCGCCGTCGCCGCCTTTGAGCCAATGGGCGGATACGGCGGCCAAGGCACCGTTCTGTTCGGCGATCTTTTTAACCAGTTTGATCTCGGCAGGCGTGTCGGTGTGAAAGCTGTTGACGCAGACGACCGGTCGAACGCCGCTGGCCTTGACAGTTTCGATGTGGGAGATCAGGTTCTCGCAGCCCTTTTCGAGCAGTTCGAGATTCTCCTTGGTATAGGCTTCGTCGAGAGGGATGCCGGGTTTGACGGGCGGGCCGCCCCCGTGCATTTTCAAGGCGCGAATGGTAGCGACGATCACGACGGCGTTGGGGATCAGGCCGGAAAAGCGACACTTGAGGTTCCAGAATTTCTCGAATCCGATGTCGGCGCCGAACCCACTCTCGGTGACGTGGTAATCGGCCAGCTTGAGGC
>CAZNQT010000203.1:0-7991 GCA_964574885.1 uncultured Pirellulales bacterium | reverse complement strand
TGTTAAAAGCGAACGATATCCCGGCTACGATTCAGGCGCAAGACTCTCCCGAAGCGGATCGGCCTGGGTATGCCGTTATGGTTCCCCCCGATTATTTAGACGAAGCCCGTGTGATGATTGAATTCCAAAATGCCGAGGACGCGTTTTACGATCTCTTATTCGAGGACGAAGACGAGTTCGAGGAGGAACCTTTCGACGACGACTTTTAATTTCGACGAAGCCAACACCCTCCCGCCTTCCGATCGTTTTTTCTAACCTGTCAGAGTTTGGTTAAGTAATAAAAACACCCTGGCCTAAGGGTGGCAATCCTGTTCGAGGGTTTATCTTTAAAGTATTCTTGGCAGAGGCAAAGTCATATCTTCGGTCGGCATAACGTTTCTTGCGAAACCCGCCTATCATCTCCCTCGGAAATATTTCCCGTCGGACCCTCACATGAAGAACGAAACGATCCTGGATCAATAAACGGTCGCGCGAGGGGAGTGGTTTTATATTGGAAACAGAACATCAGAGTTAATATCATGGAAACTAACGTTATGAAAGTGAGATATAAAATTATAGTAATCATTTTTTTATGGCTTACTCCCTGGTTTACTTGTTTGGTAAGGGCGGTGGAGTCGCCGGCGTGGTGGCGGCAGAATCGGGCGATTTATGCTTCGTTTGATTTAAGCGGGGCGGGGGGGCCTTTGATGAAATTTCCCAGTGAGGATATTAAGAAAAAACTGCAAGGTTCGTTTGAGAACCTGCCGGTTTTACTACAGGATGCCCGGCGACTCGGCTGCAACTGCGTGTATCTAATCAGTTACTGGGAGCCTAATTACGAGAATAAAGGGGATTATGAAATTCGGTTGGACCTGGGCGGTGACGAGGCGTTTAAAAAAGGAGTGCAGAAGATACACGCCCAGGGCGGTAAGATCATTTTGTATCTGGAAGCGTTTATTATTACCCGTACCAGCAAGATCGGGAAATCGCACGGGCGGGAGTGGTGCATGAAGGACGCCAACGGTCAGCCGCAGAAGTATTACGGTCGGTCGCGTTTTTATCTGATGTGGCCGGGCCGGGGCTCGGGGTGGACGGAATATATCTGTACCGTGGCGGAACGACTGGTGCGCGAGTTCGGCGTGGATGGTTTTCACCTGGATTCGTACGGCATACAGTGGGATTTGCAAGATCACGATCCGCGGCACAAGAGCTCGTTCAATCAGGGCGCGATCGAACTGGTGATCCAAATGCGGAGTCGGATTCAGAACATCAATCCCGACGCCGTGATTATCCTGGAGGGCTGCGAACGGACGCAACTGCTGGACCTGTGCGACGGCGGGCAGATCGAATCGGGGGCGTGGCAGTATTCGCCGGTCAAGGTGCTTAACGAAAAATCCTGGGTGGAAAAGGTGAAGTATAAGGCCTTTACGTCGCATTACTCGATGGAGGAAATGGATACGATCTTGTCAATGGGGTACAACCTGTCGCTGTCGCCCTGGTGGTTCGAGCATCACGTCCGGGAGAAGGATTTTGAATTGATGCGAAAGCGCATGGATGACAAAGATGTATGGCTTAAGCGCATACGTATCCTGTGGAACTGGGACAACCTCTGTTATATCAATAATATACCTCGTCCGAAGGATATCGACCTGTTTCAGTTACGCCGCGATCTGGAGATGCGCCGCTACGCCCGGCCCAAGCCAAAATATTATGATACGGACGCGTACCAACAGGCGGTAGCGGCTTACGAACCTCTTATCCGAAAATTGATCCGTTCCCCAAAGCCCGTCAAAACCCAACAGCAATACCTACGGGAAAAGCTTAACCAAGTTCAAGATACATCCTATTAATCCGATCAGACGTTATCGGGGAGGACGAAAGGATGTCGGTAGGTACGTTTCAGGTGAGAGTTGGCCTGGTCGGCGAAATCGCCGGTGAACGTTTCGCGGGCAGGGTCCATTTGCAGATAGGGACCGAGAATGCGGGGAGTCTCCTGCAGGTTGACGTGGTTGACCAATAAGTGTCCCTGAAGGCGGTCGAAGGCTTCTTCGAAATACGAATTGCCTTTGATGGATTCGATGATCTGTTCGCGATTGGCTTTTTTCCCCACGCGGTAGGAGATATTGCCCATGTGGCAGAGGGCGGAGGAGAGGTGTCCTTCGAGGACGTCGGCGGTGAGGTCGGAGCGCTTGCGGGAGCGGACGGCCTTGATGAAGTTGGCCTTGTGGCCGCCACCGCCGTCGAGAGGAAACTGTTTGATTTTTTTACCGTTTTTATCGTAGGCCCAGCCGCCGCAGAAATAGCCTCCTTCGCATTCCACGACCACGCCGATACGAATGCCGCGGTAGTGATCCATGGCGGAATCACCCTGGCTGTGAGGCAGACCGCGAAGTTCGAACAGAATCGGGGTCGGCTGATAATCGTAATAGATAAGTTCAGTGTTAGGAGTTTCGCCATCGTCGATATAACCAAAGCGACCGCCGAGGCTGATTACGCGAGGCGGAAGCTGATTCTGGTCGGCGATCCAGCGGCAGATGTCGATGAAGTGAATACCATTGTTGCCGAAGTCGCCGTTGCCGGTGGGCCAAACCCAGTGCCAGTCGTAATGCAGGTTCTTACGCATTAAAGGCGTTTTGGGGGCGGGGCCGCACCAGAGATCGTAATCGACCGATTCGGGAACGGGCTGGGGGCCATCCACCTTGCCGATACTGCCTCGGCGGACATAACAGATGCCGCGAATAAGTTTGATCTTACCGAGGTTGCCCTGCCGGACGTATTCGATGGCTTCCTTGAGACCGGCGTCGGAGCGACGCTGGGTGCCGGACTGTACGATACGGTTATATTTACGAGCGGCTTTGACCATCTGTCGGCCTTCCCAGATGTCGTGCGAAACGGGTTTTTCGACATAGACATCCTTGCCGGCCTGGCAGCCCCAGACGGTGACCAGGGCGTGCCAATGGTTCGGCGTAGCGGTGACAACGACGTCGATGTTTTTATCTTCGAGGAGTTTGCGGTAATCGATGTAGGTAGCGACGGTTTCGCTGCGCTCCTGGAACTTTTTTTTCTCGCGGTCGAGGAAACTCCGGTCGGGATCGCAGATGGCGACGACGCGGACGCCTTGGATTTGTCGGAACCACTTGATATGATTGCTGCCCTGATTGCGGATGCCGACGACTCCTACGCGGATATCGTCATTGGCGCCGCGGACGCGGGCGTGCGGCAGCGACATACTTAAACCGGCAGCGAGAGAACCTTTGATAAAATTTCGGCGCGTGATTGCATTCATCGGCGATCTCCTTGCGCAATATTTCCGTTATCGTCAGATCTGAAATCATCTCACGGAAAAATATTACTATCGAATCGTTACGATGTCAACCGTAACCCCAACCTGGTAAAATGAGACATGCTCAAGCGGAGCCTGAGCATGTCATACTGAGCACATTATTTAAATAGTGTTACAGACTATTAATTTTGCCCCCAGCAACATTGACCGCAACCACAACCTAAACCTTGTCTGAGGCACCGTCCCTGCCCACGGCCCAATCCCTGTCCCATACCCCGACCTTGTCCACGGCCGCGACCGAAGCCCTGTCCCATACACTGACCTTGTCCACGGCCGCGACCTAAACCCTGCCCCATGCCCCGACTTTGTCCTCGCCCACGAGCCAATCCTTGTCCCATGCCACGACTTTGACCACGACCACGGCCCAATCCCTGTCCCATACCTCGACCTTGTGCACGACCACGGCCTAAACGTTGTCCCATAGTGCGACCTTGTCCTTGCCCACGACCCAATCCCTGTCCCATGCCGCGTCCCTGCCCAAAGCCTGCCGGTTGCGCCAACCCGTTTTGAGCGCCCCATCCTCTGGTTCCCGGTTGAGGCTGGTTATAGAAGCCGAGACCTCGAGGCGAATTTACAGGTTGGTTATTCTGAACGACTGGATTCTGAGTGTTGACGGGAGTCTGATTATTGTCGGTTGTCTGTGCAAAGACCAAGGCGCCACCCAACAAAGTAACCATTACGACGGTTAACAGAATTTTTTCATTCCTTTTCATCACGCACCACCTTTCTACAAAAGAGGTTTTCGGTTGTTTGTTCACTTCGGTTTCGTTTTGCTGTTCGTAGCTACGTCCGGTTTTTTCTGTTTTCTTTTCACCCATTAAACGGAGCCGTTGGAGATTCCCTGCGAATTTTTTTTATTTTCCCCCCTGGTGCCGGAGGGATGACTTTCTTGACGCCTATCCGAGAGCCCGCTACGATCTTTTCCGGTATTTTGACGAGAACCATAATACATGGATACCCAGGCACTTACGGATGAGCAGCTTATGAAGGCAATCGCCGGGGACGACCGGTCGGCCCTGGCGGAGTTGGTGCGTCGCTACCAGGATAAGGCCATCGCGTTGGCGTTTCGGACGCTGGGACGCCGAGATGTAGCGGAAGACGTGAGTCAGGAAGCGTTTTTACGGATCTATCGAGCGGCGCCTCGTTATAAACCGGAAGCCAAATTTTCCACTTGGTTTTACCGTATCGTCGTGAATCTCTGCCTGGACGAAACACGGCGGGAAAAGCGAACTTTTACGGATTCTGACGGCGTTTTAAGTCATTTTTCCGCTACTTCCGATACGAATCCGGAAGAAATTCACCAGAAACAGGAAAAAAAGCAAGCCGTTTGGCAGGCGTTGGGCAGACTCAGCGAGCGGGAACGAATGGCGGTGGTGCTGCACCGATTCGAGGGATTCAGCCATCAACAGACGGCGGAGTTGACGGGGTGGAGTCCGTCGGCGGTGGAGTCGCTGCTCGTGCGGGCGTATCAGAAGTTGCGGCAGGAATTGGCCCATTTTAAGGAAAATTCGTAAAATATTTCGCAGGCATATATAACTCAGTGCGTTTAAAAAATGTCGAGGTGTGTTATGGAGCATATAAGCGACATTCAGATGTTGGAGATGTTGGGCGGTCATATCCCGGAGTCCGAACAGGTGCGCTTCCGGGACCATATAACCGATTGTTCGGAATGTCGGCGGCGTTGGCAGGAATACGAGCAGACCTGGGCGGACCTGGCGGAATGTCAAGTCGATACGGCGGGACACGACCTGGTAGAGAATGTGATCTCCGCCCTGCCGGCAGAGAGCCGCCCGCTGAAACTCTGGCCCGCGACGGCGTTGGCGCGGATAGCGGCATCGATCCTATTGGCGGTATTTTTAGGGCATGTAGCAGGGAAATGGAGTGCGTCCCAGCCGTCGCCGCCGGAAGAAACCGCCGTGACCCAGGCGATGTTTCTGGATGTGTTGGGGCCGGAGTCCGTAGTGGGCTGGAGCGCGCCGGTTCGAGCGGAGGATGCGGAGGAAGGAAGTACGGCGGATGAAACGGTATCTTAACATCATCCTTACCATAGTGCTGGCGGTAGCCGCGGGGATAGCATCGTTTTATATCTCCCGCAGTGCCGCGGAAGCGTCGGCGTCGGCGCCGGAGGACGCCTTATCCCATTGGCTGGATCTTACTCCGGCCCAACAAAATACCGTGGAATTAACGGAGGCGGATTTCCGACGAAAGGCGGCGGAGCTGTCGGAGGCCTTTCGACGGGAACGACAAATCCTGGCGCAACTTTTAGAAAATACCCAAAGCAGCGACGATCAGATTCTGGCCCAGGTAGAAACCGTAATTGCCGCCCACGATAATCTGCTTCAGCATGTCGTTCGGTATATTCTGTCGGTGCGCGACCATTTGGAGGCGGGACAAAAAGCCAAACTACTGCACTTATGCGGACGGATGGTCCGCGGCCGACCGGCGCAAGGACGGTTACGCGGTTCCGTGAACGGAAATAGTAGTACGGAACAACCCAGAAGGGGAATTCAACGCCGTCGAGGATGGGGACCAGGGCAAGGCAGGGGGCAAGGTTGGCGGCGTGACGGCAGCGGCGGCGGTCAGGGACCGGGGCAAGGGCAAGGACGACGCGGAAGACGATGGCAAGGATTCGCACCCTCGCTGGCACTTACTCCGGAGCAGATGCAAATTGCGAAGGATATCGATCCTGGTTACGAGGAAGAATCACAAACTCTGCACGAAAAAGTCAGACTCCTGCAGGAGCAATTCGCGCAACGATTGGAGAATCCTGATTCCCCGGACGAAGAAGTATGGCAGCGTTTGCAAGAGTTTACGACGGCGTACCACCGGCTCGAACAACGAACCGCTCAGCACATGGTACTTTTACGATCTCATCTCACCCCGGACCAACAAAAGATTCTGGTGGGACTGTGTGCCGATTGCGGCAGACAGTAAGCCACTCACAGTTCGTTCTCGGCAGATTAGTTTCTTGGTTAGGAAAAGATGCGTATAAAGCACACAAATTACTATGGGGATAAATCACCCCCAAGCTCGTGGACTCGCTTGGCGGCGCCACCCATCGCATGTATGGCGCCGGCTGTTCCGGGTTAGGGAATTTCCCAGGCGAGTACACTGTGCGGGGCCAGCGTAATCTTAGGCGGTTCGGTTCCCGAGAGACTAAATTTCTTGCCGGGGCCTTGGGGAGTTCTGGTAAGTACCTGCAAGGAATCCGGAGAAAGACCACATTCTTCGAAAGGGCATTCAATCCGAGTTGAGAGTTCCCGGTCGGAGACATTGGCGAAGATGAGCACGCACTTTTTTTCCCGGGGCAGATGCCAGGCGCCGGTCATCACCGCCTTGGTGGTGATGGGCCATTCGCCCGACCATTGCCAATCGGCGGTAACGGTGGGAATGTCGTCGAGAAGTATCGGCGGCCGGGCCATGCGACCGGCGTAAAAATAACGCCGCAACTGCCAGCGAAGCCGGATGCAATCCTGTAGAAATTTCCCGGACTCCGGGCGATTGATAATCTCAGGACTCCACCAACCGATCTGTTCGCCAAACACCAACTGCTGGGCAGCCTTCATTCGATGCGCGAGATCCTGCGTTGGTCCGCCGCGGTAGGCGCGTCCGAACATCTGGACGGTCCCGCCATAGACGGCGGAAAACGCCGGCACCATATCCTGATACTGCCAGTGCCAGGTGAGATAGCCGTCAAGCCATTTGATATAAGGCTCCGCATTGCATTCGGTAGTCAACATGCATTCGGTCGGTTTGGCCTTGCGAATCGCGTCCAGCAATTCCCAGTACCCCTGCGTCCACCAATGACCGCCTCCCAGCGGATGACCGTGAGAAGCGTCGAAACACAAACGCGGGCTTGCGGCGGCAATCTGGTCAATATATACACCGTTCAAACCGTATTCCTGGAAAAGCTTGAGGACAATTTCACGCACCTGCTTTTGCCAGAGAGCGGTCGCGGGACACATCACCGCCAGTTTGACCTTGCTGTCGTCGGCTTCTTTACTTTGATAGGTTTCGGTATAGGGTTCGCCCTTTTCATTTTTGGCGGCGGCGGCCAGGGCTGTCCGGGTGAACTGCCAATCTTCCACACCCTTGTCGCGAGTATCCCAGAGTCTGCCGTTAATATAGGGCATGACATATACGCCTGCTTTTTTAAGTTCGGTTACTCCCTGGGCAAAGTCCTCTTTGGGGGGAAAGTAATGAGGATAGTCGTTGTCGAAGGGGATCTGATGCCAGTTATACCAATGGAATCCTATCGGTAGTTGGAGTTTTTTGGCCATCGCAGTTACCCGATCCACGCATTGCGAAGCCGCTCCGCCCGTCTGCGCCCAGGCGGACAGTTCGCGCATCCAATGGGGGGTATCGGTTCGTCCGTCCGGTCCCAGTGGAGGCCACCATTTTGCCTGCCGACTGGCCCAATGACGGTAAATCATCGCGGCATCGTACCAATCGCCGCGCAGGAGTTGCCAAACGGCCGGGCCCGGTAAATCGAAATCGTTCCCTGCTTTACCCATATCCGGGACGGGATGATCGAAGGTAAAATCCACGACCTGCTTGTTCGACTGCCCCTGGGCAAAGATATCTTTCGTGGACCCAAACGGATCGTGCACTCCCACGTAGAGTCCGGTTCGACGGGCAGGACAGTAGGCGGCCATATATTGCATGGAGG
>CAZNQT010000202.1:0-8006 GCA_964574885.1 uncultured Pirellulales bacterium | reverse complement strand
CCCTCATAGTATATATACAGTATCTTACTGCTGCGGTCCTACCGACCGAACATTATAAAACATACGTTCCGATTTGTCTTTAAGATTTAAGTCTAGATCGATCAATGGTTTAACGGGCCGGAATCCCGTCGGGTCCATTTCTGCCACAGGGCTTGGTTTTTGAGAAACGGGATAAAGATCCCGCCGATCACCGGACGGGCGCGGAAGCCGCGGACCTTGGCGGTGCTGGTAAAATACCAATCGCTGAACGGCACCCGGTCCGGCGATTCCTGCACGAACCGGTACAGCGGCCCGATCAACCTCTCAAAATCCTCTTTTCGTTCCGCCAGCGTCGCACACCACACCAGCCAATCCGACTTGGTGAAGTCCGCTCGGTTATCCAGCGGCAGCCCATAGGGATTCTGAATCTTGAGATAATACGCCACTTCCTTTCGGGCCACCTCCGGGGGAAAGAGAGCCAGCCCTAGGATTCGATCCCAGACCAGATTGTATTTCATGCTCCAGGTATCCGGCTTGTCAAACGTCAGTCGATAATGATCCCCGTTAGCCGCCATCTGCTGCCATTGGGTCGCCATTTCTTGGGCCGCTTTGCGATACGCCGCGGCTTCCTTATTTTTGCCCAGCATCTCGCACATCATCCCGAACGCTCCCAGCGCATTGATTGCTTTTAAAGATAGGTTTGTATTGTGTGCCAGGTGCCCGGTAAAATCATCCGTACACAATTGATTCTCCGGATCCAAGCCATTCTGCTGAAGATACTGGGCCCACTGTGTGAGTATCTGCCAGTGCTTCAGAGCGAAATCTGCTTTACCGGTTGCTTTGGCCAACTCCGCCGTCATCAGGATCATATTCCCGCACTCCTCGACGGGCATCTGTCGTTCGAGTTTCATATTGCCATAAATCTGGCCATTACCCTTGGGGTATCTGCCGATATCGTGGGGCGCGAACTCGAACGGCCATTGGCCCGATTCGGCGTAATCCAGAATCGGCATCGTCATCCCTCTCAGCAGGGTCGGGCTAAACAACGCGAAAAACGGACTCGCTGGATACGACACGTCCACCGTCGCCATACACCCGTTCGAGAAACACTCTTTGTTGAAAAACCACGGCGTTCCGTCCGGCCCTGCTACCGCCTTGCCGCTCGCCAGTGCGTGGCGATACGAAATACTCACCAAACGGGCATATTTTTCTCCGCCGATCCGTAGGGCATCGTTCATCAGTTCCCGATCGAATTCCGAGCACTTCCGCCTTATGGTTTTGTAATTGGTCACACAATCGGCGAGCATCTTGTCGAAACTCCCGTATGCTTTGAACCACCACGGTCGCAGTTTCTGGTGCATATACTCAATCGAGTAAATATCATCGTACGCCAGCGCCAGCATCCGACTATTAGGGCTCTCTTTCACCGTTCCCAGGTCCATGGCACAGGCGATGACCGGCCAGTTCTGGTTCGCCGCCCGTGGCTTGTTCGTATCATCCTGTTTGGGCAGCGTCCCATTCTGCGAAAACGAGGATCGCGCCTCATCTGCAAATGCAATCACGGAACTGCTGTTCTTGCCGCTCGGTACGCCGACGTATAAATATCCCCAGTCGATTCGTAGATTATCGCCTGCCTTTTCCAGAATGGGCTGTTCCACTGATCCGAACGTCAGCCATTCCAGACCGCCGATTCGCTTGCCTTTTCGCTCCCAGGTTACCTGCTGGTTGGCCTTATCGACTACCCACTCCGCTGTCGCATCGAAGTATAATTCTACCTGGTGCCCTTCACCGTCCGAAGATTTCACCTCGAAGCTTACAAAGGTCACCGGGCTGGTAAGCCACCGGAAATGTTGCGGCAGCATGGGGGTAGTGAATACTAACTTTAACTCCGTTCCCCCCGCTGCGAACCGATAGGTTGTCTGCGTTGGCATGACGGATAGTTCCGTTTGTTGCACCGCTTGCTCACATATTGCCCCCGGTCCCATGAACCGGTACGACATGCCGTCCACCCGGATCATCCCCGCCATCGCGTGTATCTGCCCCGTCCAGTGCACCGGCCAACTGTCGTACAAATAATCCGAAAACGACCACACGCTCATATAGGGATCATTGGTCACCAGTGGCGCCGCCGGCGGCCGAAACGCCTCCAAATCCGCTCCCGCATAATCAATCTGCATGGCGATTATCATTACAACCGTACAAAGAACTATACGTTTCAACATCTTGTTAACTCCTTCTCGCTTAAAATGTTCCTCTGTGTAGTACGATTCGTTGCCAGCCCGTTTCCGGCCCTGGCTCCTGCGCCCGGAAATATCTTGCCTGGGCAAACGCTTGACAATTCGCAAACATATTGTAACCGAATCAGTCTGGGATGGGTATAATAGAATAGAGGTGATTATGAGGAAATGGCATACAATTATATTAGGAGGATGGTTCTGGTATTGGCATTTGGCGGCGGGGATACCGCTCTCGTTAGCGTCGGCCACCCCGTCGGGATCGGGCTACCAGGCCCAACCGGGTCCGTTTGCGGTGGGAACGGTAGAATCTCTCCTGCTGAACGATTCTCTGCGGGGAAAAAACCTGGAAATACGCGTCCAGTATCCGGTTTGTCCCCAGACAGACGACGCTTCGGGTAAAACGACGAGTGCCGTACCTAAGCAAAGGCCCGTTATCGTTTTTTCCCACGGAGCGGGCGGTTCGAAAGACGGAGTTTTGCCCCTGACGCGGTACTGGGTAACCTATGGGTACATCACGATTCAGCCCACTCATGAGGACTCGGTAAAACTGCGACGCCGGCGGGGAGAAAATTATTCGCTCCTCGATGCGGTGCAGACGGCTTGGAATGATTCCAAAGCTTGGCAGGATCGGGCACGGGATATTTCCTTTGTTCTCGATTCGCTGATGGAGATTGAAAAGCAGGTCAATGTGATACAAGGACGTATCGATCGTAAGCATATAGGTATGGCAGGTCATTCGTTTGGAGCGATGACGACGATCTATCTTTCCGGTGCGAAGATCACTCTGCCGGGAGAATCAAAGGCTAAGACCTTTGGCGATGAGCGGATCCGTGCGTTTCTGGTGTTGAGCCCGCAGGGACCGGGGCGCATGGGATTTACCGAGGACTCCTGGTCGAACCTTCGACGACCGATTATGCTGATGACAGGATCCAGGGACAGTGGCGGAAGGCCTGTCTTCTCACCCCAATGGCGATTGATTCCCTTCGAAAAATTTCCACCGGGAGACAAATATGCACTATGGATCGAGGGGGCGAACCATATGACGTTCGGGTGTGATCCGCAGCGCGCCGCGACGGGTTTCCGCCGCTTTCTCGGGCAAGCTACTCCCGAACAAATCAAATTGCAGGAGCGATTCATTCAATATGTCAAGATCGCCAGTAGAGCTTTCTGGGATGCGTATCTGAAAGAGGATGACACAGCGAAATCGTTTCTACAAGGTCATACGTTGGAACAAGCCGGCAACAATGGGGTCGAACTGAAGATAAAGTAATTCCTGGGTGCTTCGTTTACTATGGAATTTAGGCAACTAGCGTAAAGGAAGTGAGAAGTCTCATTTCTCTACGGTCGGAGTTTTCCGGTTATCCTGTCCGAAATGTGTGTCTGTGGTGCTATTCTACGCCGTTTCCTCTGCCGGGGGTTTCCAGTTGCGTTTGGGTGGTTTGACGACCAGTCCATTTCGGATCGCCTTGGCCGATACCTTGATCCGCACCACCTTGCCATCGACCAGGGCTCGTACCTTTTGGATGTTTGGCTTGAATTTCCGCTTGGTGATCCCGGTTACCTTGCGACCGACGCCGCCCAGGTATTTCGCCTTACCCCGTCGGCTGATGCTCCGGCCGGCACGCGTCCGCTTACCCGTAAAATGACACACTCGCGACATAGCTATATACTCCTGTTCTTCCAAGTCATTGGAACCGGGCATTATACCGATGTAAATTGTGATTGCAAGGGTATTTCCGGGCAAAATCGTACGTACTGATTTTGCTGTAAGTTTCTTAATACATTGAACTTAACGACATGACGCCATTGGCGGAGAGGATTTCGTGAAAGATACCGGTATTTAGGCCGTCACACAAAGGCCGATCTGGGATAACAATTCGGCGACCTTGGATTGTAGTTGATCGCGTATTTCTCGGGCTTGATCGAGCTTGTCCTCCGCAGAACCGGTCAGGGATTTGAAATCCGGGATCTCCCAGGAGAAGTGTTTGGCCGTTCGGCTGTACAAGGTATCAATATTTAACTTAAAGATGGGGCACTCTTCCTCCGCTTCCTTGCAGAGCGTCACCACGTAATCAAACGTTTCTCGCCTTCGAAATCGTTCAAAGACCGATAACGCGGGCTCGGTGGGCAGTTCGACGCCCACTTCCGCCATTATCTGGACGGCTATAGCCCCGATCTTTTCCTGGGTTAGCGCCGCACTAAATACTTCCGCCCGATCTCCCGCTATCTTTCGGGCGAATTCTTGAGCAATTCGACTACGCCCCCCCATGTGACTGCATACGAATAATATTCGCGGCTTTGCCTTCTCGGTTTCATTTTTCATACTAAAATTCCCACAACACGTCCAATATTCTTGTCGGCTATATCACCCCTGGGATTGAGTTTTTCTTCTTGCGGAATGTTCTATTAAAACTTGGCCATGCTCTTTATTCGCCATTCGCTTTTCGTCATTGTTTTGTCATTCGAATTTCGTCATTCGTCATTTCTCTTGCTGCTTCGTCGCTGGATCTCGTATTCTATGATTCTTTTAACGTTTCTACTACGTTTGAGTATAATGCGATTTTATTGGCGCCGTCCACCACGGTTAGTTTTACCTCGGGATTCTCCGCTAGCCAGGAATCCACGATTTCCTGCGGATTCGACGCGGGGTGCAGATGAGCCGCTTCGATCTGCGCATCGGGAATTTCCGTGTGCATCCAAAGCCGCCGCAATCGGCGAATTAATTGAGCAAACTTATAGGGCTTATGACTATACAGCTTATAATCGTCTTCGATGGTTTTCAGCGCCTCATCCACCGGAGCGGTTAACCGGTGATAAAAGTTTTCCAGCGTATGCGGTTCGCCGATCCCGTTGGCACACGCTGCCAGAAATAAAACCTCTCCGCCGTCGCGGACGGCATTTTTCGTCAGTTCCAGCGCCCGCTGGGCGATATACAAATCCGTATCATTCGGAAAACCGCCCGGCGATACAATCAATCGATCCACTGGATTGACCGTATGGGTATTCCGTTCGTCCACCAGGGTAAACGCCGCTCGACTGATCGACTCGATGGATCCGAATCCCGCCCATTGGAGCTTCCGCTCGCTGCTTATCGTCGCCAGGGCGTACGCCGGTCGATCCCCGAGGATCATATGCAGCCCCTCGACCTCGTCCGCTGCCAGCGGATTGTTTCTCCGGTCCGTTCTTTCGTGCCAGGGATGCCTGCCGAACGTCGAATGGTCGTCCAGGGCCAGAGAGTGATTCTGCTCGATCGTCGAGAACGCACAAACGCCCGGTACGAAATTCTTCACCGGATTCGAATACCCTGCAAAGTAATGAACCTTCACATCCGAGACGACCAGAAACGCCTCCGTCTCGTCGATGATCGTATTGTAATGAATCTCTGTTCCATACGATGTCGTGCCGGCGCAGCGAAAGGTATCGTCCCGACAACCGTGGGTATGGATGGCATAGGTTTCGATTCCGACCTGACGTGCATTTCGTGCAATCAGATCGCGAATTTTCCGGTTATCCGGCGTTCTGGGTGTATGCGATCCCGTACAGATTAAAAACAGAACTTCTGACGACTTGGTTAACCGGGGCAATAATTCCGGTAAGATATACTCAAACGGCTCATCCCGCGTCCCGTCGTCCAGCAGGACGCACACCTTTTTTCCCGCCGAGATGCGTATAAATTCTTTTACTTCGCCAACGTTAAGCGCTTCTCGCAAAAGAACGTTGTTGGCTGTCGGAACCTCCTGCTTCCAGGGCCGAATCACCTGCGCAACATTCGCCTCCGGAATCTCTAAAGTTACTTCTTTCGTATTATATGCCAGTCCAATTTTCATACGCAACCCATGATCCTGTATGTATCGTTATTCTGGAAAATTATACATAGTACAATCTTCTATTATATTATTTTTATGCGCACTCTTCAATTCTGCTTTTTAGGAACGAGGAATCAGTAACGAAGAACAAATTCCGACGGGTGGCAGCCTCAAGCGAGTCTGCGAGCTTGCGGCGGACGAATTTCTTATTTCTCACAACTCAAAACACACAACTCTCCACTCGTTTCTCATTTCTCATTGTCTATTTTTCATTTTACATTGCCTATGGCCTGGGTGGCAAGGCTACGCGCAGCATAGCCATGTTGTTTGATGAGGTGTTGCCAGGAAGAGCGGATCGTGCCCACCATTTTCCTGCCGACCCCGTCATCCTGTCTAAAAATCTTTGCGTCTTTGTGACTTGGCGTGAAAATGATTTTAGACGATGATTAACACTGGTATTAGATAAGAATAATTATCTGTTTTAATCTGTGGAGATCTGTGTCAAAAAAATAAAACAGAATATGCACTGCGGTTTTATATTTATTGAGCTTCAAGGTAAAATATTTTATGATCTTTTCATGCTTGTTTTCTCTGTGACCTCGGTGCACACTGTGGCTAAATTAATTGACTTACAGCTTATCGCCTAAAGCTTAGAGCTAAAAAATTAAATCCGTGCAATCCGTGGTTCCCTCTTTTAATTGCTGCTATGCCTTATTGCAATACGGTATTTTTCGGCGCCCATTTTTTCTGCCAGACCGGATATCGCTTATTGAGCAGATCGCGGGGACGATCGGTGTACCAACTGTACCCGTTACGACGCTCGTAGGAGATCTCTGCAAGTTGATAACGGATGATGCCGTCGCGACTGCAAAAGATCGGTCGATTCGTACCGATCTCGTAAAACCGTCCCCAGATCGGCGGCGCCTCGGCATCCTGGATAACGATCTTGTCGTATCCTTTCGGCGTGCCTGGCGCCGGTTTTCGGATTTGGCGAATCCCGGTTACCTTCGCCTTTTCGAACCACGCGACGGCGGCCTGCACTGACTCGATAATCTCCGGACGAGGAGGTTCAATACGCATCAGATAATCGACGACGCCGACGCTTTCGCTGCCGCTCAGCGATGCTTTCTCGTACGATCGTGCCGGTCGCGGCTCTAAAGTCTTTTCATCGTGCTGAGCGCACCACGCCGTTTTCTTACCGTTCACTACGATCTGACATTTCAAAATACACGCTACGCCTTTCTCTAAAGCTGCCGCCGCCTTCTGCCGCCGCTGTGCATCTACAAACTCAAACGGTGTTTCTTTCTCGACCACGTCGCGCAGTAGCTTCATCACTCCGATCATGGCTCCGTCGTTAAACGTAATATACCTCGAATACCCCCGAGGCTGCGGATAGAACTGTGGCCAGCCCCCGTTCGCATATTGCGCTGCCAGCAGAAAATCAAAACCTTGGATAAATCCTTCTTTAAACCGCAGTTCGTTTGTGGCAACGTACACCTTCGCCAAATAACGCATCGGCGTAAACGTGGCGCCGTTGTCGATGGTCGAATCCGTACGCTCTTTTTTATTCAGCAACTCTGTTTTCTCTTGCTCGTTCAGCGGTGAGGCAAAATCCGTATTCTTGGGCCACCCCCCGCTCGATCGCTGATACAACAATAAATTATCCGCGACGCGAATAGCTTCCGCGCCGCCGTACCACTCCGCCTTCTGCCCCAGACACCGCCTCCAGGAAAGCCCCCCATTGCTGAACTTGGGTATGGAAATTAAGCATAAAAATACCGGAATCGTTAGATATGTAAGCCTTTTCATGTAATCGTATTTCCTCATCATTATAGCCAGGTTGGGCGGGCTGTGCCCGCCATTCTCCTTTCTTTATTCGTCATTCAGCTATTTGTCATTGATTTTACATTCGAATTTCGTCATTCGTCATTATCTCTCCTATGGGTGGCGCCGCCAAGCGAGTCTGCGAGCTTGAGGCTGGAGG
>CAZNQT010000201.1:0-8015 GCA_964574885.1 uncultured Pirellulales bacterium | reverse complement strand
GTGGCAGGAGATCAAAGACGCGTTCGCCGCTCATCGCGCCTGGTTAGACGCCAAACCGGACACCAAGGTTTCTTCGCTCGACGAAAAAATATTGCGGACCTACCAGGACGAGAAATACGCCGAGGCCGTTTATCCGTTGATCGACGTAAGCACTCGCACGGCGTTCGATATGGATAATATCCGACTGTTGGAGAAAGTCATTCTCTATCAGGCCGGGATGATCGACCTGGTCAATAACTTTGTCAGCTTTCCTCATTTGTACGATCCCAACCGCCGGGCGATGTTCGAAATGGGGTCGCTAATCATGGACGGTCGGCGATTTAACTTCGCCGTCAAAGTAGAAAATCGTAAAGAACATATTGAAGTCGCTAAAACCTCCAACATGTTCGTGATGTACGTGGAAGTAGTTCCGAAAGAACCGAATGCGAGATACGAGGTCGCCATCCCCGTTACTTCCGGGGGCAAGGGCAATCTGTGCCTGGGCAAGCGCGGCGTTTTTTTCGATATAGAAGGTCAGGAACACGACGCCCGCGTGGTGCATATCATCGAAAATCCCATCAGTTACCGCGAAGCCTTATTCTCTCCGTTTCAGCGGCTGGGACGAATCCTGACGGGCAAAATCGAATCGATCACCACCGAGGCGGAAAAAAAGTGGGATAAAGGCGCCACTCAGACGTTGGACCAGATCGAGCAGCAGGGTCGAAGCGCGGAGGCGGCGGAGGCCAAACAATCGCGTCTCTTCGCCGGCGGTCTGCTGGTAGGCGGCGGCGTCGCGATCGCGGCGTTGAGTTCGGCACTTGCCTATATCGCCAAGAGTCTTACCGGCGTACCGGTCTGGAAGATTCTGATGGGGATCGGCGGCTCGATCCTGGCCGTCATGCTGCCCGTCACCATCGTCGCCTTTTTGAAACTGCGTAAGCGAGACCTAAGCGCAATCCTCGAAGGTTCCGGCTGGGGCGTCAATGCCCGCATGCGACTCACTTACAAACAGGGGTGGTTCTTTACGGAGAAACCGAAACACCCGCCGGGGTCGAAGGAGTTGATATAATAAGAATTCAGAAGTCAGGAGTCAGAATTCAGAATCGAAGAAGAGGAACCGCTGATTTCACGAATCTAGGAATAGTGTATAGGGGATAGGAAGAAAATTAAAAATCAAATAGCAAAAAACAAAATGACAGATTAAAAATGAAAATCGGTTGACAGTTTACGGTAAGAGAAGCATTAGAAAAACAGATGATGTTTTACCATTAATTTACCCAGCGAGGTCTAAAGGCCACAACCGAAAATGAAATAATCATCAGAATCGATTATTACTAAACGTGATTCCCTTTGTTTCGGAAAAGGCGTATTTCGCTTTTCAGGCTACCGGCAGGACGAGGTGATACCCAACCATTTCCTGCCGGCAGTCCCCAATCGTTAAACGCAGGGAAACTCCACGGTCCGGTAAAATCGTTATAAAACCTTACATATTAGGTCCATGGTTGTAATAAAATGCGTAACAAGCACACAAATATTCATCGTGCATATCTCACCTCTAAGCTCGTGGACTCGCCTGGCGGCGTCACCCGTCGGTTTCCTAATGAGCAAAAACCGAAGACACGGCCAGGATGGCCGTGGCACATTTGCGGAAGAACATGCTCAAGAGTACTTGAGCATGCCACCCGACAACTACAACTACTAAAATTGGAACCACAGATGCACGCCGATGGACGCAGAGGAATTAGACAAGATAACAGGATATACAGGGTGTAAGAGTAAACAGCCCAAAAGCATAAAAAAACATAAGAAGCAAATAGATATATTTTGGTAGGCACAGCCTACCCTACGTTTCGTAAAAATAATGACGGAAGAATTTATTAGTGAAGCGATTGAACCTATAACGGGAACCTTTCAGGCACAGTCCCTGGTTAAAGCGGAACCGGGTCTGCCGCAGCGCTTCCGGTGGCGGGATCAGGAATACACGGTTGTCGAAGTGCTAAAAGTTTGGAAGGAATCCGGACCCGATAAGGACGGCAGCGGTCAGATGTACCTCCGCAAACACTGGTACAAAGTCCGAACCGACCGGGACCTTATCATGAACATCTATTTCGAGCGTCAGGGCCGCTCCAAAGCGCAGATGAAAAAACGCTGGTGGCTCTATACAATGGAAAGTGTGAATAAAGCGGATAGCGGATAGGATAAAAAAAGTTCACAGTTCACGGTTCACAGTTCACAGTGAGAGAAGGTTTCAAGTTTCAGGTTTCATGGTTATGGGCGGCGGAGCTACTTAGGGGGCAGTTCGGGCACTTCGCCGCGGCACCACTTTCGCAGTCGTTCCAGTCGTTGGTTCCCGTGCACGTAGTAAGCAGGATTCAGAGACTCCTGATGGTCCTGCCACAGCTTGTCACGTCGGCTCCGCCAATCGTTTGGCGTCGTTGCCAATCCCATTTCGACTATCTTGTCATACAGCGCATCCGCGATGAGTTGATGCCCTCGAATGCTCGGATGCACGTGGTCCAACAGCCAATCATTCCCCGGCAGTCCCGCCTCGCTTCGCTGCTCAAACAGTTTCTTCACATCCACGAGCGGCGCTTGATAGTCCTGGGCCACCTCCAGGATGATCTCGTGCATCGCTTCCAGTATTCGCAGCGGACAAATATCTTCCTCTTTCGCCCGCACAAACCATTCTTTGGCTTGCCCTAAGCGGCCAACGTGTTCATAACACTTGCCGATCAGATAGAGTAATCCCGCGTGCCGAGGGTCAATCTTAACGGCCTGCTTTAAATACCGGAGCTTACCATAAGCATCGTTCCAATCCAATTGACTTGCCTTCTCGCGCAGTGCCTCCACCCGTTGTTTGGCCTCCTCCGTCAGGCCGGGGCTATACTCCGACTTGAACGGGGGACTGTCTTTCAAATTGGCAACGGGATTCATCAAGATGATCGGCACCTTCGCCTTGCGCGCCATCCGAACCAACGTTTCCAGATTATACTGAAAGTGTGCGATCGTCCCAGCCCGCCAGTTGTCATCCCGATGGTACCATTTCAATCCCTCCTCATAATCCAGTTTCGCTTCCACCTCGCCCGGCAAGACCGTCCTGGTGGAACGGCTGCTTCGATTACGCCAGGTGGAGATATAATGGTTCGCCAGGGAATAACTCCGCAGTTTCAACAGCGCCCGGTGCAGTCGTACGAGCACCCGCGGTAATTTCTTGATGCGGCCGTACGTGCGGTCCTCCAGAAACTCATTGTGACCGGTATAAACGATGAACAAGTCCGGCTCATACGTAAGCAATTCCCGCATCATGGGCGCCAGACGATAACTGGCATAGGAGATTCCGCCGCAGTTTATCACTTCGTACTTTTTCTCGCTTGCGTCGGCATCGAGATTTAATTTCAGCCAACAGGTAAACGACGTTTCCACAGCGTATGGTCTGCCTTGTACGGTCGAACCCCCCAGACAGAATATGCGAAAGGTATGGGCTTGCTTTGTCGCGGCAAACGACTGGTAACAGAAAAAAGGGAATCGCTCCTCGGCGATTTCGTAACGCGTTCCCGTCGAGTCTAAGACAAATAAGGGGCGCAACCCGCTGAAGGAAACATAGGGATCTTCCAGCACCGGCGGAGCGGGCGCTACGAACCAACGAAGCGCCAACTCGAGCAGAAGCAGAGGCGAAAAGACAATTACGATCATGGCAAGACGAAAACAGAGCCACCGGCGCCATCGGCGCCGGCGGCGAGGTTTCGCCTGACACTCTCCTGTCGTTTGAGTTTGGTCGGTTTTAATACCCATCGACGTGAAATACTTCATCGGCCGGCTTGCGTTTGTTATCCAGTACGGGATGATTCAAATCCGCCGACGCCGGATAGCCGACGGGCATCAGCGCCACCACCTTGGCTTCGTCCGGTATCGAGAGGAGTTCCTTTACCTGCGGTTCGTAAAACGCGCCGATCCAGCAGGTTCCCAGACCTTCTGCGACCGCGGCCAAACTCAAATGATCCAGCGCAATGGCGACATCGATATCGACGCTGTTGGCGTACCCTCCCATCTTTTGATACGCCTGTTGGGCGAAACCACAGGCGACGACAATCACGGGCGGTTCGGCCATCCACATCTGCCCTTTACACGCCTGCGCTACTTTGGTTCGCAACTCCGCGTTTTCGACGAGGATAAAGCGCCAGGGCTGAAAATTACATGCCGACGGCGCATAGCGCAGGGCCGCTTTCAACCGCTGATACGTTTCCGGTGCGATGGGTCTGGCATCGTACGCCCGGACACTTCGACGATTCTTAATTGCTTGTAATACTTCCATAGTACCCTCCTGATTTCCATCACGGATCCCGTGCCTTAGGGAGATACTTTCTGCAATTGGATCGCGTCCAGGCCGACAGGTCCCGTAGATTTCAAATAAAATCTGACTACGCCATTCTGTGAATCGGCGTTTCCCAGGGTGATGTATTTAAACAAACTCCCATCGGCAGGTTTCCGGATCGTTTTCAGGTTATCATGGGCTACACCCAGTTGAAATTGCGAAACCGCGTCGGAAAAATCCAGGTACGGTCTGATCCGTATCTCATACCGCCCGTCTTCATCGACCTTCAGGGGGACGGTACAAAGCTGCGATCCGGGGCCAATCCGCAAATACCCACCCCGGCTGGTTGAGGATAATGACGTGGTGACGGCCAAGACCTCCAGCCCTTGTTGACGCAGTGCGACTTCTAATTCCGTACCATCGATTTGATATTTCCCGGCGGTGTTTTTCTCCGGCGGATCAAATTGAGGATGGTTCTTACTGCCCGGCGGTAGAGGTTCACGTTTCCTGATCGGTTGGCGTTGATACCAAAAAGCGACGCTGGCATAATCATTGGTGATATTTGGCGGATAGAGGTGCTCTATCGTGACTTTCAGATAATGGTGAAATCGTATGGGATCGGTAATATGCCAGCGATACGCCGTGGTGAGTTTGTGCCCATTTTGCAGTTTTTCCAACAAGGGGGCGCCGTAATAGGGAAACGAAAAAGGATTTTTAAATCCCCAGGCATTACAGAAGTAATCTTCCGAGCCGGTTCCTTTAATTGTGGGGCGATCGCGACGATCTACATAGATCATGTCATCACCTTCTCCCCACCATCCCCTGGCGTCGGCGTCCACCGATAACACACAGCCGACAAATTGACCTTGTCCCTCGGTTTCCAGAATGACATAGTTGTCCTGCGGATTGATGTCGCTTTGCGGTTGACCGGGCAGGTGCGGCTCCCGGCGATACAGGGCGTGGAATAGTGCCTGTTGTGTATCGAGGGGCCCCAGTTCGTAATCGATATTATAGTAAATGCGCCTGACTCCTCGGTTGCCGGCGTTGTGAATTTCGATCCGGGCATGTTGATGAAACGGCATGGGCCAATAGCAGTTAAGGGCCTTGGGATTGTCGCCGACACAAACCGTGGCGGAACGAACCGTATAATAGCGACCGTGCCCTAAGGCGAAGAAATCCCCTAACGGCACCTCGACGGCCGGTACGGGGGCGTTCTCCCAATACATTCGCAACACCAGGTCGCGCAATACGGTCTGATGGCCGGGAAACGTTGAAACCGTCATCCAGAAATGATGAATGCATCCGGGCCCTTGGCAGTCGAGCATGGTATGGGTCTGACCGGGCGCAAAGGAAGTAATATTATCTGTATTTCCCGTCGGATCATTACTGCTACTACGGTGGCTGGTGAGCGGTTTGATGAGCGACAGATCATTCCGATCATTAGCGACGGAAACGCCGGTAAGGATGCTTCCCAATACTATGACATAGGTTCCAACGTAAAGAATATTATTTTTGTGCATAATCATGGTCTCCTCCCATAGAGAATCAATCGCTACCCTCCTATACCGGATTTCTAGCGCTGCTCCGAGGTCGCCGGCCGGTTCGCCATCCATTTTGTCACATAAAATACTATAGACGAAAATCGCCTGTTCCGGTATTATAATAGCAGCACCTCGTTTGAACGAGGTAAAAAACAACTTTAATTTTCAACTGTTGTAACAGTTTATAAAATGTAAAGGAGATGCCTCATGTCCAGGCAACTTGACCGACGCGGTTTTCTCAAAACATCGCTCCTGACGTCCACCGGCGCCACCCTGACCTATCAGGCCCATGCCGAATCCGCCTCCAATCCGGATACGAAGCCGACAGCATCCAACCTGAAACTCAAGCCCAACTCTCAGAATACGCTCCCTGAGGGCAAGATCGGTAAACTGAAGGTCAGTCGTATTCTGCTCGGCGGCAACCTGCTCACCCACTACACCCACAGCCGCGATCTGAAATACGTTTATAATCTCGCCGCTCATTACAATACCGTGCCCAAAATCCACGAGACGATGGCCCTGGCCGAGGCACACGGCGTCAACACCCTCGTCATTCACACGGCGCCAGGCGTAATGAATTTCCTCAGCCAGTATCGCTATCAAAAGGGAGGCAAGATTCAGTGGATCATCTGCCCTACCGCCGAAATCGATGACTCCCTCGATGCCTACCGCAAACAGGTTCAGCAGATTGTCCAACAAGGCGTTGATGCTATCTACCTCTGGGGCGTACGCGGCGACGCCCTTACGGCCCAGGGGAAAATCGATTTGCTGAAGCGCGCGGTCGATCTGGTCCGCGATTTTGAAGTTCCTACCGGGGTGGGAGCCCACGACCTTCGCGTAGTGGAAACCTGCGAGAAACATAAGGTCGAGCCCGATTTCTATATCAAGACCTTTCACCACCACCAATACCCGACCGCGCCCCGCAAAGACCAGATAGACGGCGCCGTGGCCGAGATCCCCGGCTACTGGTGCAAGAATCCCGACGAAGTCGTCGCCGTTATGAAAGACGTTGCCCGACCGTGGATCGCCTTTAAGGTGATGGCCGCCGGCGCCATTCCTCCCAATAACGCCTTCCGCTATGCCTTCGAGAACGGCGCCGACCACATCATCGCCGGCATGTTCGACTTCGAGATCCCCGAAGACGTCCGTATCGCTAACGACATCCTTAAAGACAAAACCATCCCCCGCTCCCGCCGTTGGCACAGTTGATTTTAAAAGGAATCCATAGAATGAGTTTTATAAAACCTATTAACATTTTGTGCTCCTTTCTGTTTGGCTTTTTTATCTTTTCCTCCATTGCCTGTACGGAAAAGATGGCGACGAAGAATGTTCTGATCGTCACCGGCATCGACTATCCCGGTCATAAGTGGAAACTTACCACGCCCGTCCTCCAAAGAGCTATTTGTCAGGATCCGCGTCTGATCGTGACCGTCGCGGAAAAATCCTCCTATCTCGCCGATCCCAACCTGTTCGACTACGACGCGGTCGTCCTGCATTTTATGGACTGGGAAACGTCCGATCCCGGTCCGACGGCGCGGGAAAACCTCCGGAAATTCGTCGCCGACGGCAAGGGACTCGTTCTCGTCCACTTCGCCTGCGGCGCTTTTCAGGACTGGCCCGAGTTCCGCAACCTCGCCGGCCGCAGTTGGGATCCCAAGCTCCGCGCCCATGATCCCCACGGCTCGTTCCGCGTCCATATTATCAAACCTGACCACCCCATCATGCGCGGCCTGGAATCCTTCGATACTATTGACGAGCTCTATACCTGCCTGGCCGGCGATCGACCTATCGAAATTCTCGCCACCGCTACATCCAAGGTGGACGGCAAAGATTACCCAATGGCATTTATCCATAATTACGGTCGGGGTCGTGTCTTCCATTGTCCCCTCGGGCACGACGTTCGCGCCTTCGCCGCGCCGAACGTGCAGGCCCTGTTTCGTCGCGGCGCCGCCTGGTGCGCTCATCTGCCGCCCGATTTTAAGCCTGATAACGTGAGGTATGACAGCAAATCCGCGAAAACAAACATTGAATAATATATAAGTAAAAGAGTAGATGAGTAAATGAGTTGATGGAGGGATTATAAATCGAGGAGGAACAAAGGTGGAAGGGAGGGATGGTTTTTCTTCTGGATTTTTTTCCTGAGGACTTTGCGCAGGAAGTGGGGGTATTGTGGGGTTTTCTGA
>CAZNQT010000200.1:0-8030 GCA_964574885.1 uncultured Pirellulales bacterium | reverse complement strand
GCTGGGGTAGAGAGAAGACGGTCGGAAGCCGCGAAAGACAGAGGCTTTCGACACACCATACGCAGGGATGCGAATGGGAGGAACGGCCCAAAAGGGCGCAGGAGCTAAGGATGCTGGTGCTAAGCAGACAAAAAGATCAAACGATCATGATCGGTGATAAAGTGGAAATCACCGTGGTGGATATACGAGGCGATAAAGTTCGTTTGGGGATCACGGCGCCGTCAGAAATTCCGGTTCATCGTAAGGAAGTGTATGATGCGATCAAGCAGGAGAACCGAGAGGCGGCGAATATCAAACTGGAAGATATAACCGACTTGAACGATTCGTCGAAAAAAGGATCCAAACCGGGCGGGTCGCCGTAAGTGACGCCGTAGAAAATGAAAAATGAAGAATAAACAATGAGAAATGAGAGTTGATAGTTGTGAGTTCCGTTAGGGAAATGCCCCGGCGTCGGAATGGGGCGTCGGGAATAGAGATGGAAGGAAAATGATACCCATAGATGTGAACCATGAAGGGGGGCGCATCGGCAGGACGCCGGTGGAGCCGGGAAGGATCCCGGTACAACTGAGGATAGGCATGAAGCCGACCGTGAGATCACGGTAACTAGTCATGGAGGATTAACAATGGCTAGAATTAACACCAACATACCGTCCATAACCGCTCAGGTACACTTGTCTCGGGCGACCCGGGATATGAACCAGACGTTGCAGCGGCTGAGCAGTGGTCTGCGCATCAATCGAGGCGCCGACGACCCGGCAGGTCTGATCGCGTCGGAGACGCTGCGCGCCGAGATAGCGAGCATCACCCAGGCCCTAGGCAACACCCAACGCGCCTCGAATGTAGTGGCGACGGCGGAAGGCGCGTTGGCGGAGGTGGCGAATTTACTGGTCAATATCAAGGAATTGACGGTAGAAGCGGCCAATGACGGCGCCATGAGCCAAAAAGAAATAGAGGCGAACCAGTTACAAGTGGATTCGGCCATCGACAGCATCACGCGCATCGCCAACGCGACGACGTTTGCGGGTTTGCACCTGTTGAATGGGAATCTGGCCTATGTAACGAGCGGGGTGGCGACCTCGGCGGTGAAGGGTCTGGATATCTATAGTGCGGTGCTGGGGGATCAGAATTACTTGAGTGTAAAAGTGTCGGGTGTACTGTCCGCCCAACGGGGAGAGTTGCAGTTTCGGACCAGCCAGGTGGACCAATCGGTCACGTTGGAAGTGGCCACCAATCGGGGCGTGGAAGTGTTCAATTTCGTATCGGGATTCCGTACCTCCAGTATGGTATCCGCCATCAATGCCGTGACGCAGACGGTTGGAGTCTCGGCCACCTTTATCAACAGCACCAACCGGGTATCGGGGGTGATTTTCCGTAGTATCGATTATGGTTCCGATGCGTTTGTCTCGGTACGCGCGTTACCCAGCAGTACCGGTACGTTCACGACGACGGATGTAGTCGGCACAACGACGCAGCGGGACATCGGACGGGACGTGGTGGCGACCATAAACGGCGCGAAGTCGGTGGGCATCGGACAACAAATCACCTTGAATACGACGGCCCTGGATATGCAATTGAAATTAGATAAACAGTTCGGGGCGGGCGACACGACGACGTTCGCCGTAACCGGCGGGGGCGCGATGTTCCAGTTGGGTCCGCATATCAATACCTCGGAACAAACGAATATCGGAGTGAATTCCATCGTGGCCAGTCGTTTGGGTTCGATCGATACGGGATTCCTCAACGAAATATCGACGGGCGGATCGTATTCGCTGGTATCCGGTCAGGCAAGCGGCGCGAGTGATATCATCGAAAAAGCCATCGAACAAATATCGGTCCTTCGAGGAAGGCTGGGTTCCTTTGAGCGGAATACGCTCGATACGAATATGAATTCGTTACAAATCACTTTGGAGAATGTGACGGCGTCCGAATCGGCGATTCGCGATGCCGACTTTGCCGTCGAAACGGCGTCGTTAACCCGCAGTCAGATTCTGGTCAATGCGGGGACCTCGGTTCTGGCGTTGGCGAATCAGACCCCGCAGTCCGTATTAGCGTTGCTACAATAAGATTATCGGAATGAGCTAAAATGGCATTATGGTGTTTTATGTGAGTACGTGCCTGCCCAGGCGGAACCATCGTCCTTGGTTCTGATTACCCGCATAAGACTCCTTATCCTTTGTGACAAGGCACAACCTGTCCCGTTGTGCCTTATTTTTTTGGTACAATTTTGAAAAAGTTTGGGAAAACCAATTTTCATTTCCGTGGTTTCTTATAGGACGCATATCACAAACAGCCAATTTTCAAAAACGCTTTTCATCCGCATTTAACCGTCCCTCAGGCGTTTTCCGGGCGCGGCGCTGTCCGATAATGCCAATCGGTTTTTTATTACTAAAGTCAGATATATTCCCAAGACGATGTCAGCCGTGCTAGAACATGGTGAAACCGATTTTGAGTCTATAGAAAAAGTAAATAGTCGCGCGCCAAGGTACGCAGGTTTTGAAAAGGAGCAATAATTCATAACCTACCGTACGAAGGGTGATATGGGATGCAGAACCGATACACCCCAGAAGTAACGCGACGAGGGAGAATGAAAACGAATAAATACCCCGGTGTGAGTGGTAGAAAAGTGACTCGCAGACGGAAGCCAACACGGTGGAAGGGCAGAAACCATTGTGTGACCTCGTAAAGGCCGTCAAAAAACCCAGCACACAGAGTCGGCCGCCCACACCCAATAGCTCAGGAGGTTGTTACAATGAGCAGAATAAACACCAACGTAACCGCACTAATAAGTGCACGCGTGTTGAACCAAAACACGGTTCAACTAAACAAGTCCCTGGAACGTCTTAGCACGGGTCTTCGCATTAATCGAGGCGCCGATGATCCCGCCGGTCTGATCGCGTCCGAAAACCTGCGGAAACAGATCACCGGCACCGACTCGGCAGTTAAAAACGCCGAACGCGCCGTCAATATTGTGGGCACGGCGGAAGGTGCTCTGATCGAGGTGAGCTCCATGCTGCTCGATTTGCAGACGATGTTATCTGAAGTAGCGAATACAGGCGGTATGAGTTCCGAGGAAATCGACGCCAACCAGTTGCAGGTCGATTCGATTCTCAACAGTATCGACCGGATTGCCAACACGACCGAATTTGAGGGCATCAAACTGCTCAACGGCAATAAGGCATATACCGTGAGCGGCGTGGCGAGCGGGATAATCGCGGACTACAAGGTAAACGCCGCCAAATTGATTGACGGTGCGACCATGACGGTAGATATTGCCACGGTCACGTCGGCGGATACGGGAGTGGTGTACCTCAGTGGGGCCGTTTCCACCTCCCCGCTAACGATTGAGATCGGTTCCAACCGCGGCACCACGGAACTTACCTTTGCCAATACAACGACGGCGGCCGCGATCCGTACGGCCATTAACGCCGTGGCAGAGGTCACGGGCGTATCCGCGGCGGCTTCCGGCGCCGTTACCTTGTTGCGTAGTCGGGATTTCGGTACGGATGCTTATGTCAGCGTGAATATTCTCGCCGGGACTCAGACCGGAGGTACTCAGGTTATGCAGACGTATGGCAGCGGTACCACTACGGCGAAGGATTACGGCAGAAATTACTCGGCTACCATTAACGGAACGTCCGCGGTCGGTGTGGGCAAGAAACTGACGTTGCGGACATCGATGCTGGATGTCGAACTTGATTTGACGAATGGCGCGGCTTTGTCCACGGCAACCGAAACGTTTTACATCACCGGCGGCGGGGCCGATTTCTCCCTGGGCGCTTTGGTCTCCGCGCCAGGTATAGAATCCATCGGCATTCAGAACATTGCCGTCAGTACGTTGGGTAATCCCTCGGACGGGTATCTAAATACCCTCAAGAGCGGCGGCACCAACAGCTTAAGCAGCACCAACCTGTACACGGCCCAGCGTATTGTGGATAGTGCCGTAAAGGATGTATCCACCCTACGGGGTCGATTGGGTTCGTTCCAGAAGAATACTCTGGAGACGACCATCAATTCGCTTAAGATTACCAATGAAAACCTGATGTCGGCCGAATCTGCCATTCGCGATACCGATTTTGCCACGGAGACGGCCAATATGACCCGATCGCAGATCCTGGTTCAAGCCGCCACCGCAGCGTTAGCACAGGCCAATTATGCACCTCAGAATGTCCTGAGCCTGATTGCCGGCTAAGGCGGTTTGATCTCTGCTGGGTGAATTTTGACGGACACATTCTAAAGTGACATGGGTATCTGTCGGACATGCCTGCCCCGGCGTGTCCGACAGGAACCGGTCACTTTCTTTTTTTGGTGATCCATCCTCGCCGGTCTCTTTTTCCTTCCGAGAGAAGAAACGGGCGATACCAGGCCTGCATCCATTGTGCGGGGAATGTATTGAAACGGATCCCTCATCTAAATTCGTTGATTTTTTCTTGCCGTTCAGGTATAATTTTTTTTGTTTTCCCATCTTGTTTATCGGACGCAGGACGTTTTGTTTATCGCCGATAACCTCCTAATCATCTCCGGGGCGAATTATCTCCTGAGGATTCGGCAAATATCCTTTTCACGTCCTATAAGACCAAAGAAAAAAATATTATCGCTCTCATTAAAGTTTTTGGCGCAAGCTGACGAATACTGCAAAGCGACAAGCGAATACGACGGTGACGAGTGATTCCGGGTTACTTCCCACCGCAGCAAGTCGCGGGTCTGAGAAAGACTCAGGGACGAGCACCGATGACGCCTTCCAGGTGATATCGGTTGTGAAACGGAGTTTGCAACGGAGTTGCTGCTCACTTCTTTTACGCTGTCGTCGAAGACAGCAGGACCGAATCCTTTGGTCCGATGCCGCCGTGAGGTGGAACCCCACACGCATCCCCCCCAAAACAAGTGAATATTAGTTTGGAATTGGTAGTTCGCCATCGAGAACGTACATACCAATTCTACTTGGCAGTTCGGATTTGCGACCGGCACAGGACGGCGAAATCATGTGATTTCGCGCCGGGACAAATCTATCAGAGTCAACCCAAACGGACCAAGAAGGTTGTTTGGGGCATCAGACCGAACCAGGACGAGTTGAACGTTTCGGTTTGATGAGTGCGCAGCGAGATGCCTCGCTTGCCTTGTCACGGAGGATAAGCCATGTCACGTATCAATACGAACATCGCTTCGATGAACGCGATCAGTAAGCTGGTCGGAAACAACGCGGACCTAACCACTCGACTACAGCGTCTTTCTTCAGGGCTGCGGATCAACACGGGAAAAGACGATCCCGCCGGATTAATTGCCTCGGAGAATCTGCGCTCGGAGATCGCGGGGATCAATTCTGCGATTGACAATTCGACCCGAGCTTCCAATGTGATCGCGACAGCAGAAGGCGCCTTAAACGAAATCAATGCTCTCCTGGTGGATATCAAATCCCTTCTGGTAGAGACCGCCAACAAAGGCGCCTTATCGGATGAGGAGATTGATGCGAATCAACTCCAGGTTGACTCGGCAATCAACACCATCGATCGAATTGCCAATGCCACCGAATTTCAAGGTATGAAACTGTTGAACGGCAATAAGGCCTATACGGTCAGCGGCGTGGCGACAGGGATCATCGCCGATTATAAGGTTAATCAGGCCAAACTGCTCGACGGCGCAACGATGACCGTCAATATTGCCACGGTAGATTCGGCCGATACCGGTCTGGTGTATCTGAGCGGAGCGGTATCCACAACGCCGCTGACGATACAGATTGGGACCAGTCGCGGGACTACCGAGTTAACCTTTGCGAACAATACCACCGCGGCGGATATACGAACGGCCATTAACGCCGTCGTCGAACTGACAGGGGTGTCCGCCGCCGCCTCCGGCGCCGTTACTTTATTACGTAGTCGCGACTTTGGAACCGATGCGTATGTAAGTGTGGATGTGATTTCCGGTCAGCAGACCGGAGGGACCCAGGTCATGCAGACCTATGGGGCCGGAACCACAACCGCCAAAGATTACGGCGCCGATTATAGTGCCAGCATAAACGGCACTTCCGCCATCGGTAAAGGTAAAGTTCTCACCATCCGCACCTCAATGTTGGACGCTGAAATAGAGTTGTCCAATGCGGCGGCCTTATCAACCGCTACGGAAACGTTCTATATCACCGGCGGGGGCGCCGATTTTGCGATCGGTCCCAGCGTCGATGCCGTGGGGCTCGAATCCATCGGGATTCAAAGCGTAGCGCCCAGCCAGTTGGGCAATCCCACCGATGGTTTTCTTAACTCTCTCAAGAGTGGGGGCGCCAATGCCTTGAGTGGAGATAATCTCTATACGGCGCAGGGGATTCTGGATGCGTCGATTAAGGATATCACGACGTTACGCGGACGACTGGGCGCATTCCAGAGAAATACGCTGGATACCAACGTGAACAGTCTGCGTGTGACGTTGGAAAATGTAACCGCATCCGAATCGGCGATCCGGGATGCGGATTTTGCGGTGGAAACCGCGGCCCTAACAAGAGCACAGATCCTGGTTCAGGCTAATACATCGGTATTGTCATTGGCCAACACCATGCCACAGAGCGTCCTGGCGCTGCTTGGTTAAGCCGGCTCCCGACACTATCTCTTAGTGTAGAGCCGGCAGAATCTCCAGCCGGGTGAACATATATCCTGGTTGCGTCAGGCTCGCATAAAGGAATAGTGTCGGGGCAGCCGCGCAAAACCTTGTAGTGAATTGTAAGGAGCAACTGATCCGAGAACCGGGTGGATCAAACGCTCCGGCCTGACCGAGGCAGGAATCCATGCGGAGCTCAGTTCGTGGCCTGCTACGGTCGGGAAGATGGGGTTTCGAGTGACTCCCGGAACTCCCAGCGAAGGCCCGGGCCTCTGGTAGAATATATTATCGTCTGACATGGCAGATAGGTATTCTACTATGAGGCCCTGGCCAATTTTTATAACCACAAATTTCTCAGATTTTCAGGGATTTAATTTAATGGCATAGGAATTTGTATTTTGGGTGGCACCGCCAAGCGAGTCTTCGAGCTTGGGGGTGGATTGTAGGGTTGGCTTGGTAAAAACCATGCTTAAACCCGAAGACGGGTGTAAGCATGCCACCCAGGATGAAGTCCCCGAAACCGGGATAAGTTCAATTTTTCCTCACAACTCACCACTGATTTAATATCCACGCCAAGGAGCAGTCGTCACGGCGGAGCGTGCCGTAGCTGGGAAGACGCCAAGAAATCAATGGTGTGTAGAGCACACCCTGCCAGGCTAGTTAAATTCCTTTACATAAATAGGTGATTATTCTTTTTTATTCCGCCCTGTGCGGGGGTTTTTCGGTTACTGTCAACAGAAAAATATCGAACATCTTCTTAATTCAACGTCTATATATCAAATAAAGTCTTTTGCCCGATGTAAGCAGAAGACTTTACTCTGCCAAGTTGATATAAGTCAACCATTCGACTTGCGCCACAGTTAGTTTTTAATAAAGGCAATAAGGCCCAGAATATTTTGATAACTATCTTGCAGTCATCCAACGCACGATGCGATTGTGCTTTTTTTAAGCCAAAGTGTTTAGCTGCTGACTCAAGAGTATGGCTTGGTAAATCAACAGTTTTTCGTAGAAGAGTCGCAGTATCGATATACGGATTATTTGGTGATTTGCATCCGTCCCGTATGCACTGACTTTCTAAAGCACGTTTGTCAAACGAAGCATTATGCGCAATAAGTATATGACCCTCTATGCAATCAGAAAAACTGGGGTATATATCAACGAAATTAGGGCAACCACCCCCAAGCTGCGCTTGGCGGTGCCACCCGGGTTTGCTGCATATGGCTAAAGTGTTACTAATTATCAAATAGCTTTAAAACCTTTTTTCGGGTAAATCTCCTAATGTATTGTAAATAAAGGGCTTATGATCGCGTATCTCCGGGGAAGACCTGCAATCATCTAAAGTGTGCTCAGTGAATGACCGATAATTTTAATAGGACAGGGACCGTCAGGACCTGGGCAGAGGGCGTCTGTCCAGCGGGATCCTGTTTAAGGAGTCAAACATGGGTACGATC
>CAZNQT010000199.1:0-8049 GCA_964574885.1 uncultured Pirellulales bacterium | reverse complement strand
AAGGGCAACAACTACGCCCAGGCACGCTACCTGTGTTATTACCTCCAGGAGAAGAATCTACTCACGAAGTACTATCAGGAATTCACCCGGAACGTCAAGCAAGACGCCAGCGGCTACGAGACATTGAAGAAGATACTCAACGAGAAAGACCTGACTGACTTTCAAAAGCGCTGGGAGAAGTGGGTGATGACGCTGCGGTTTCCCTGAAGTGAATAGGTTCCTAGTTCCTGGTTCCCAGTTCAAGGTTCAATGTTTCATGTTCAAGGTTGAAAAAGTCCACAGTCTTCAATCCACAGTTTACAGCAAGAGGATGATTTACCCAAAGGCAAGGAGACACAAAGCGAATCTACACTTTTTATTCTTTGCTTTGATCCACATACCACGCTTTGACATTCTTTAGAAATTCCTCCACTTTTGTTACGTCATTCACATCCAGAGGCGGTTGAATCCTTGCGATCAAACCCAGCATACTTAACTCAAACTCCAATCCATACCGGCTCATGGATTTCCACCTCGACTGTTCGTCTAGATGGTCTAATATCACCGGAATATAATTTATGGGGCGTTCCATATACAAGGCTAACAATATCCTGCGGGATCTATGCTTTTCATGTCGATCAAAATTTTCCAGTTGCGTTAGATAGTTTTTTAAATATGTTTCATCACGAAATGTAGTTCCATATTTACCGTAATCATGTTTTTTCATATCGTCTTGCAGATCCATTAAAACAAAATCTTCCGGTTTCCCGTAGCGGTTGATTCTACGTATATAAATTCCCCGCTCATTTTCTCCAATGATGAGATTACCGGGCGAATCCTCCAGGCGTACACGTTCTTTGGTATATGCGTTTCGAGTTGCCTGGAACCGATAATAATTCTGAATAAATTCCGTCATTGCGTCTTTAGTAGGATTCGGAAGGTTTTGCGCTGCCCAGGCCATAGCGTAATTTTCGTCAGTAAATTGGTAAGAATAAAGATAATTATCTCCTTGTTCTTCTATTCCCACGATAACGACATTCGTTTTAGGTAACAGAAAGTACACCAGAGCAAATAAAGTAAACGCAAATATTATCGAGGGAATATAAATTCGAAACACGATGAACCTTCTTCCATCGGATTTGTGAATCCGACTTTGAAGCGCTACAATTAATATAAGTATCAAAATGCTCCCTATACTTAGGCAAATCAGAAAAGCAGTATGAAAAGCACCGCGATTACTATAGTAGTGTTTTTGATAAGGGGCTTTTCCTTTCCAATCCAAAATAAAATCCTCTTTCATTTGCTCCGGTCGTACTATTCCGCAAAGCTTAGTTAAAACGCAGCCATCCCACATTTTCTTGTGGGCATCTGGGTGAAAGACGCTCCCGAAACGTTTTCCTTGCATATAGGTATAATTAGGATTTTTCCAACTGCGACTCTTCATAGAGTAAACATCGCAAAATTCACAAATTAGTTTCGGATTGTTCGCCTTTTCTTCCGAAATCACAAATAGTTCCAGATACAGAGGATTTTCCACTAGAGATGTCAACCGCATAGGATACACTGCGTTCTTCGTCGGAAACTTAATTGCGATAGGATATGGATGACTCATTCCGCTATTGTTCCTATGAAGCTTAGCCGTCACGAAAAACCATTTGTGAGCTATATAATCGTTGACAATACTCCTGCCTTTTTCTCCCAGCTTCACGAAACCATTTTTGTCAAGCCAGGTATCTAAGGCTTCTGATTGTTCCGCTTCGAGAACGGATACTATATAATCACCAATTTCTGCCATATCGTGTACGGTAATACCTTTGATTTGGTTTGATTCTTTTTTCCTGACGCCTCTTTGCAGGCTCATTCCTCCTATCTGGAAAGCTGGTGAAACAATCGAAAATAAGATTAATATCGCCAATAAGATAACCAGCAATTCCACTAATAATCCTTTTTTATATATTAACACAACTATTGACCAAAGAAATACTAATAAGACTACGCCATAAACCGGTATATATTTTCTGCTAAGGATATGGGTAATTTTCGGTTGAATGTTCAGTGATAGAGTTTTCAGGAATCCGGGTGAGGCTTTTTCGAGGTTTGTGGGTTTGGCGGGTACGGGGATAACCCAACCGAAGTTTTTCCCTTCGGCATCGAATGCGGCTTCAATGATGAGGGTTTCGACGCCGTCTTTGTAGCGCAGGATCGCGCGTTGAGTTGGCATGGCCGGAGCTTTTTTAAAAGCTCGTTCCTGAAAAATCTTGCCGTCCGCATAAACTCGGTTCGCAATGAGTATCGTCAAAAAGAATCCGATTACGAGTAATTTGTTACGCATCGGATAGAATCCTTATAATTTTTTTCTATAAAGTTCTCTTGCCTGACTAAACCAGTACTCCTGATAAACGACAATTATCATTCCTGTAGAAATATTATACCGTAAGAAATTGGCATCGGGAATACTTAATTTATAGTCCACAGTCCACAGCAAGAGGATATTTTACGCGAAGACAGGGAGACACAAAGCGAATCTACTCTTTTACTTGATTATACTCACCGAGTTCGTCGATCATGCGGGCGTAGGAGACGAGTTGGAGGCGTGTGAGTTCGTAATGCTGGCGGAGGAGGCAGAGGCGCTGGGAGTAGCGGTTTACGGATCTGGCGATCCGGTTGCGAATCACGTCCAGCGCCTTTTGGGAATCCTGACGGATCAGGGTTTGGATCTTAAGTCGGTTGATATGAAAGCCGATGCGTACGGCACACAGGGTACGCGATTGTTGGAGAACCTCCGGTAGATTCTCTTGCAGAAAATCTTCTATTTGTTGCAGGTGATTCTTAGCCAAATCCATTTGCTTTTTCAGTTTTTTTGGCGAAAACACCTTACAGCAGACCACATCCTGCAATTCTACCACATCGTCGGGCGGTTTACACTCCAACAGGCCGGCGGCGAATTCGACGTCATAATCTAAGCGCAAGGCGAGGGCGTTGCGGTAATCCCGGCCAAACATACGAAAGATCTGCTGATGAGCTGCTTTTTGATCCTGAGAAAAGATGCGGCGTATCATATCTTTACGCACCATACGCAGATCGTCGAGGACGGTGTCGCAATTATCGGCATAATCGCTGTTAATGAGTTGATCGGTTTGGGAATGGTTCCAGAGGAAATGCTGGGCATTGAAATAGGCCGGCTCGGTCGGAGGCACATACTTTTTATTCATTTTGTGGATCAAACTGCCGACGCACATGCCGATTTTGCGCATGGTGAGGGTGAACCATAAGGGATCGGGATGGCCGGAGACCGCTTCTTTGATTTGCGTCGGCAGGGGGATGCCGACGATTTGACGGATGGCCCGGAGCGATTGATGGGCGGCGAATTGCTCTTTCAGTTTACAATCGTTGGGTGAGAAATAGGCGCCGTCGTACCAGTCCTCCAGCAGCGTCAGGTTAAAACCGGTGAGGGATTGCTCCAGTTTCTGGGGCAGAGAATTTTTTAGCGCGAAACTCGCCGTCTCGATAAATTTTGTTTTATCGATTGCTTTTAGAGAACTTTCAGCAACGCGACGGAGGGCAACTTCGTGTCGAAACACGCGCTCCCAGAGTATTTCCAGATGCTGTTCCATATCGCTTTTTTTGCGGTCTTCCATAAGGTTCATGGCGTTGGCGTCAGCCATCAGAATCCGTTCCGAACTGAACAGGTTGGAGAACGCGACCAGGGTATTACCCAGCCCGAAGGTCAACAGCGCCACGGCAGCAGGAAAGAGAATCACCCCTATATTACTGACGGAAAAGTCGTAGCCCAGTCGATTCCCAACGACTTCGGCCAACATAGCCCCAATGCCAATCAAAGCGGCAATGGAAGTGTATTTCACCCCCTGTCGCTTGAGAGAGCGGCCCGCCACGAACAGCAATTCCGGCACACCAACCACTCGTTTGTATTCGGTCCAATTAAGCGTCATTTCACTTTGACTTCCAGGATACCGCCGGAACATTCGGGTTTCAGTTTCACTTCAATGCGCAACAGAGAGGTGGTTACCGGATCAAAGGTGGTAAGGTTGTATCTGTTTTTTTCCGTACCGTAGTGGTTCGGATGGGCAACTTCCTTGAATTTGTCGCCGTCTTTATAAAGCAGTTTCCACGTCTGCGGCACCCGACAGCCTCCCACGCCGGTATCGTCGAACCAATAGACCTCAATGCTCGAGACCCGTTTCGGTTTATCGAGTTTATATTGAATCCATTCCTGAGAACCTTTTTTGGGCCACCAGGTAAAGCGCGGAATAGTGTGGTCGTTGGAATTTTTAGGTTCCAGGCCGTCCTGGATCGCCTCGACGGAATCGCTGTCGAAACAATGGGAAGCCATCCCGTTAAAAGGCAACGGCGGTTCCCTCCATTCGTGGGCGTCGGGTCCTTCACCAATCACCGGGAACGAAGAGATGCGCAGTCGGGCCGCACCCATCGGTATCAGGGTGATCGTTTCCGTCGGTTCGTCGGACTTAACCGGGCTGGGCTGCAGGAGGCCTACCAAGCCGAGATGATCCTGCTTCCAGTTGGGAATACGTTTGGCTTTGGTTTTCAGTTCGATGGGTGAGGCATCGACGCCAAACGGCTGATCGTCTTTAGGCCAGGGCTTACGAACCACTTCAAAACCTTTGGCGGGATTGCTTTGATCCAAGACCAGGCCGTAATTCCACGGCGTGGTCGGATAGATTTCCCATCCGGGCCACTTGTCGGTACCACCGTGTCGGACATACTTCTCACCAATCTTGAGCGAATAGGTTAAGGGGCCGCGATCGACCGAGACGGAATTTTTGTTCCGGGTCCACGTGCGCAGGCTGATCTCCATTGGCAGTGTGAGCGTTACCGTATCGCCGTCGGACCAGGTGCGGTGGATAACCAGATACGATTCGGCGGGAATTTTTCGATCGATGCTTTTATTGTTTACCTTCACGGCGGATTTTTTACACCACGCGGGGATACGCAGATAAAGCGGGAATTTCACGGAATTGGCGGTCGATACGACAAATTCGATCTTTTCTTCGAAGGGGTAGCGAGTATTTTCCGTGATGGTTATCTGCGTTCCGTTGCCGACTTTAGCCTTGACTTCGCCGGCGGCATACAGCACTGCCGCCAGACCGTTGTCGGGCGTGGCGAGCCAGAGGTGCTCGGCGAAATAGGGCCAGCCATGACCGGCGTTATGCTGGCAACAGCGATGATCGTAAGGATTCATAAGCAGCATGGGTCCGCCGTTTTGCAGTCCCGGTGATTTATTTTTGCTGTCGGATTGGATCATATTCGGCGCCGTCAGATAGCGCAGTGCCTTCATGTCTGCGGTAAACGCAGCCGGCATCGAGTTGAACGCGACGTCCTCGCAGCGATCGGCCCAGACGGGGTCGCCGGTGATGGTAAGCAGCGTTTCGTGCGAAAGCATCATCTCGACGATCCCGCAGGTTTCGATGGCCTGACGTGGATCGGTATAACCGGGCCGACAGTTCTCGTCGCCGCCGAACATACCGCCGGGCACCTGACCGTACATATCGCGAATCTTCTGCCAATTACGATACGAAGCCTCCAGATGAATCGTATTCTTCGATTGCATATAGTAAGTCGTCGGTCCGCCGAACGCCTGGGACATATTCACGTTATGCCAGTTGATTACGTCTTTGGTCCAATCGGCGGTATGGCGGTACACCTTATTCCCTAGATCGAGCAGGAACTTGTCTCCCGTACGATTGTATAGCCAGTACACGCTGAACAACAGGTCGGCCGCTCTCATCTTGGGCCAGTACCCCACAATGAACCTGTCTTCCGGCACCGTCATGAGATACTTCATGTAATTGGTCATGAGCGTTATGACCCGCTTATCGCCGGTATAGTCATAATAATCCTGCAGGCAGAAGAGCATAATCATATTGGGCCACAGATCCTCCCTGCCTTTCAAGCGAGTCGCCAAACCGCCCCTGCCCTTATCGGGTCCGAACCACCCGTCGTCTTTCCGGCTATTGAGGGCGCCTTCGATCCAGATCTTCGCCTCGGCAATCATATCCTCGTTGTCGAGAACGTAGGCACAGTTGCTGAACCCCTTTAACCAGTAGGGCACTTCTTCCCAGCCTTGTTCGCCGACGCCTTCTTTACTCAGCCAGGCGTTGTTTTTCTTGTTCAGGAATCTGCTGATTTCGGTCAGGTGGCCATGAAAGCCTTCCGCCTGTAGTTCCAGTTGCTTCCGGAGCCAGCCCTGCGGATGGAGGGAGCGAATGGGCAGTTTGATAAACGGACTCGGTAAAAGCGGCTCGCGATTGGAAACATAAAAACTATTCCTATTTACCGGGGCCGGTCGATCCACCACATGTATTTCGCCCAGGGCTGTGGAATTGTCAGCTACCCGCGCCTCGCAATATCCGCAAAAAACCACGGAAACGAGAACCATAGAGGAAAGAAGAGTTTTATACATTGTTACACCTCACTTCTCCGGAAGGTTACTATTTCTCTTATACTATATTATAGTTTTCCCATGATTTTTCTCAAACAAAAAGCGGCGCCATAAAAAACATGCTCAAGCTGAGCCTGAGCATGTCACGCGATAGTTTTTGCGTCTTAGTGTTTTTAAGATAGTTCTTACCTATATTAGTTTGCTTTCGATACCTCCAGGTCGATGGGTCGGGCTTCGGTGCGGATCTCGGGATTGTAATATTCATAGACCGTCGATTTAGGCGTTTTGGCCTTGAGAGGGAATTTGGCCAACAGTTGGTATGAAATGTCAATCGGTTTGTCGTGTTCGACTTCACGGAGATAGACGATGATCTGTCGGCCGGTAGTCGAATATTTCTCAATCACATCGTCCTTAACCAGCTTATTAAGTTGATCGGGAATGAGGGTGAATCCCGGCGGCAGTCCGAGATCGACGATAACCATCTTGGCCTTGCCGCGGCGATTGTTGGTAACCGTAGCCTTGACGTTGATAATATCGTTCGTTTCCAGTTGCGTACGGTTGTAGGCCACCTTGATCGTCATGGGCTCCTGCAGCGCCAGTGGGCGTTTAGGATAGGGCAGATAGTACCGTCCTACGATTTGATAGAGCAGCGAACCTTCGCCCTGTAAGTTTAATTTTACGACATTGCTGCCCTTGCGAGTGAGTTCCTTCAGATCGACCAGTTGCAGGACGTCGCTGTTGTCATTGTTGACGGTGAGTTTCTTCACGGTTTCGCCATTGATGACCACTTCGATGGTAGCGTTGGTCCGAGCGGTGGCGCCGCGTTCGGCCATCAGCATCGCCCGCAGAGCTTGAATCGTCGCCTGCGTCGATTGCCAGGTTCCGTAGGCGTCCTTATTTTTGACCAGATAGGTAATCGCCTTACTGACAGTGCCCAGTTCCCGTCCGCAGCGGATAAAGGCCTGGACGGCCAGCCCCGTCACTTCAATATCGCCGGCTTTACCGGTCCCGTGCGTGGGCGTTTCTGATTTCAATTTCCAATACACCATATCGCCATCTTCCGTGCGCATGTCGTGCAGGGTGCGGAGAACATCGAGCGTCGTCTTATCTTCCGGATTTACCGCAGCCAGAGCGTTGACCACCAGGACCCGGGTATAAACATCTTTCATATCGTCCAGGTGGTTCAGTAGATATTTAATTCCCTTCTGTACTTCCGGGCCTTCGTACTTCGTTGAAGCCAGAGCCCAGGTAATGTAGGCGGTGTTGCGCAGGACGTCGTCGGTAAATTTATTGATGGCGCCTTCGCGAATGCCGCCCTTGCTGGGCTTGTAAGAGCCGTCTTTTTCCTGACACTTGGCGAGCCATTTCTGGGTGCGGGAAATAATTGCCGGATCGACTTCATAGACCTTGCTCATATCGTAGAATTCCATCAGCCCATAGGCCGTGAGAATCCGATGCGCCGGCGCCTTGCCGAACCATTCGAATCCGCCGCCATCGACCTCGAACGAAACCAGTCTCTGGTATCCCGAATTAATAAAGCCTTCGGCCTTCATCTGCAGTTCGGGCTTGATCTTACCGCTGGTCTTCATATAATCCAGGACCAGGATATTCGGATAGGTGACCGAGGAGGTCTGCTCGAAACAACCAAACGG
>CAZNQT010000198.1:0-8058 GCA_964574885.1 uncultured Pirellulales bacterium | reverse complement strand
ATAAAACGTTGAGAATTAAAACAGTACGTTCTCTATCTAACGAGCCTATTAACTAAAGTACTGTTTTACAAGGATTTAAAGGAAAAAACCATGAAAACCAAGGCAAACAAATTGACCGCTGTGGGAAAATGGATTATCCGGCGAACAATCTGGATTGTAGTCATCGTGGCGGTATTTATCATGGGTTATTGGATTCGAGGGGCCCTGAACCCAAAGTCGGTCACTCCAAGGGAGAATACGACTGCCACAACCGTCCCGCAGGAAAACAAGGTGCAGTGGTGGACCTGCTCGATGCATCCCCAGATCAAGCTACCTAAACCGGGATTATGCCCTAAATGCAACATGGAATTAATCCCGTTGGAAAGCTCCGGGCAACAGGAACAGAGTCTGCGTGAGTTGACGGTGAGCGAATCAGCCCGGAAGCTCATGGATATCCAGACGGTCCCGGTCGAGCGTAAATTCGTCACCGCCGAAATTCGTATGGTCGGCAAGGTGGATTACGATGAGATTCGCCTTAAATACATCACCTCCTGGATTCCGGGTCGACTCGACCGATTGTATGTGGATTATACCGGCGTACCGGTAAAAAAGGGGGATCACATGGTTTATCTGTACAGTCCGGAACTGCTCAGCGCCCAGGAAGAGCTGATCCAGGCCATACAGGCGGCAGGCAAAGTGGAGCAATCAGAGTCATCTTTGATGCGGAAAACGGCCCAGGCAACCGTAGCGGCGGCCCGGGAAAAACTACGCCTCTGGGGACTGACACCCGAACAGATTGCTGAAATTGAAAACCGCAGCGAACCCAGCGATCACATGACCATATATGCGCCCGCCGGGGGGATAGTGGTCCACAAAAACGCCCAGGAAGGCATGTACGTACAAACAGGAACGCGTATCTATACGATTGCGGACCTTTCCGTTGTATGGGTTCGGCTGGACGCCTATGAATCGGAGTTGATGTGGCTGCGTTACGGCCAACCCGTCGAGTTTACCACGGAATCCTACCCGGGCGAAGTCTTTACCGGCACCATTGCCTTTATCGATCCGATACTAGACGAAACCACCCGTACGGTGAAGATCCGCGTCAACGTTCCGAATGCCGACATGCGTCTCAAACCGGGAATGTTTGTCCGGGCGGTGGTGCGAGCGCAAGTAGCCACGGCCGGCCGGGTGATGGACATTGCCCTGGCGGGCAAGTGGATTTGTCCCATGCATCCGGATGTGATTAAAGATAGCGCCGGAGATTGTGACATCTGCGGCATGCCTCTGGTACGCACGGAATCGTTGGGTTATGTCGGTGTGACGCCCCGCCAGGCGGATCGACCTTTGGTCATCCCCGCCTCTGCCGCCCTGATCACCGGCACCCGGGCGGTGGTTTACGTGGAATTGCCTACTGAGGAGAAACCCACCTTTGAAGGTCGTGAAATTGTGCTGGGACCTCGGGCGGGCGATTACTACCTGGTCCGGCACGGCTTGCAGGAAGGTGAGCGGGTAGTCACCAAGGGCAGCTTCAAACTGGATGCCGAACTGCAGATTCAGGCCAAGCCCAGTATGATGACCCCGGAGGGGGGAGGCGGAGGCATGCACATGCATATGGGTGGGCAAGGGAGCAAGGCTGGGGCTAAGATGGCAGCGGGCGCCATGCCCGTGGCACTGCCGGAGGATTTCCGCGAAGCCCTGGAGTTTATCATTACCGCCTCTGCCGATATTCAAAAGGCGATCTTGTCGGAGGATCTTCCACTGATTCGCTCCGCTTATGCTTCTTTGCAGAAGGCGGTAGAGGCTGTGGATGCGGTTGAATTAACGGGTCATAATGCCCTGTGGTGGAAAGAGTATTCCATGCTGCTGGGCAATGATGGCGTGGAAGGAAACAATGTCAAAGGACTGTCCGATGCCCGACGCGTGGCCCGGCAATTGAACGAACACATTACTGCGTTGAAATCCAAATTCGGCCTGGCCATGAACAGGACTGGCGCGATGCGGGATCAAGCAAAACGGCCTGCGCCGGATGTACATTTCCAGCAACAATTTCAAAAGGTTCTGGCGGATTATCTGTCTATGGCCCAGGCCCTGGCGTCGGATGATCCAGAAGAAGCCTTGGCCGCAGCAAAGCAAACCGAAAAGGATTTGCAAGCTGTAGATATGAAGCTTCTGGCAGGTGATCAGCATGTCCTTTGGATGAAGCAGTCACCGCCGTTACAGAAGAAACTCGGCGATCTATTAAAAGAGACCCAGATCGAGCCTATTCGCAAACAATTTGCGATTCTATCTGAGCAAATAGCGGCAATTCTGGGACAATTTAACTGGACCGAATTGACCGTTCTCTATGAGTTGAAATGCCCCATGGCCTTTAACAATCGCGGCGCGGTTTGGCTTCAGGATAATAAGGACACGCGCAATCCTTATTTCGGGACAACGATGCTCAACTGCGGTAAAGTCATCCAAACCTTCGCGCCTCAGGCCATGAAAGGAGGTCGGCATGGTAGCTGAACCGCCCCCGCCACAAACACCGGAACAACGATCCTGGATCGGCCGGCTGATCGGTTTCTGCCTGCACAATAAACTGGTGGTGGGCCTGTTCATCTTTGCGGTGGTGATCGCGGGAATTCTGGTGGCGCCTTTCGACTGGCAGTTGGGCGAAATCCAGCGGTATCCGGTCCCTACAGACGCCATCCCCGATATCGGCGAGAATCAGCAAATCGTATTTACCGAGTGGATGGGCCGTTCTCCCCAGGACGTGGAGGATCAGATCACCTATCCCCTCACGGTTTCGCTGTTGGGAGTACCCGGAGTCAAGAATATTCGCAGTTATTCCTTTTTCGGATTTTCCACTATTTACGTAATCTTTAAAGAGGGAGTGGATTTCTATTGGTCGCGTACACGGGTTCTGGAGAAACTCAACAGCTTACCGGCCGGTACCCTGCCGGGGGAGGTACAGCCTGCCCTGGGGCCTGATGCCACTCCCCTGGGACAGATTTACTGGTACACGTTGGAAGGACGGGATCCTGAGGGCAATCCCGCGGGCGGTTGGGATCTGGAGGAGCTGCGTACCATCCAGGATTGGTATGCGCGGTACTGGCTGCTTTCGGCTGACGGAGTATCGGATGTGGCTTCGGTTGGTGGCTACGTGCGCGAGTATCAGGTGGATGTCGATCCCGATGCCATGCGGGCCTACGGCGTGACCTTAACGGAGGTGTTTCAGGCGGTAATGGCCTCGAACATCGATGTGGGCGCCAAGACGATCGAACTGAACCGGGTGGAATATTTTATCCGGGGCATTGGATTCATCAAGCACGTTTCCGACATCGAAAACAGCGTGGTAAAGGTACGTGACAATGTTCCTATTCTGGTGAAAGAGGTGGCTACGGTTTCTCTGGGCCCCGCGATTCGGCGCGGGGCATTGGACAAAGGCGGCGCCCAGGCGGTGGGCGGCGTGGTGGTGGCCCGCTACGGGGGCAATCCTTTGGCGGTAATCAAAAACGTCAAAAAGAAAATCGAAGAGACCCGAGAAGCCTTACCCGCCAAAGTAGTAATAGATTATTCCCTCGTTCCTAAAGAAGAAGTTGCCCAGTATGCCGCAGCGCAGGGTTTTGAAGCGTTTACCGGCGCTGAGATCAACCAGGAAAAATGGCTGACGCACTTGCGTAATCTGGACCGCAGTCAATGGCCTCCATGGGCAACGATTAGTAAAGTGACGGTGGTGCCGTTCTACGACCGGACGGGATTGATCTACGAAACCCTGGGCACGTTGAACGATGCGATCAGCCAGGAAATTCTCATTACCGTGATCGTCGTGATCTTGATGGTGTTTCACCTGCGCAGCAGCGTCTTAATCAGCGGCATGCTCCCACTGGCGGTGCTACTGTGTTTTATCGCCATGAAAGTCGTGGGGGTGGATGCCAACATTGTGGCCCTTTCGGGAATCGTTATCGCTATCGGTACGATTGTGGATATGGGGATTGTCATCTGTGAGAATATCCTCCGCCACCTGGAGCAGGCTTCTCCGGAGGAGTCCCGTTTAGAGGTCGTCCATCGGGCCGCCAGCGAGGTCGGCAGTGCTGTATTGACGGCGGTGTTGACAACGGTGGTCAGCTTTCTACCGGTCTTTACCATGATCGGAGCGGAAGGCAAGCTGTTCAAACCCCTGGCCTATACCAAAACTTTTGCCTTAATCGCCTCCATCGTGATCGCCTTGACGGTGATTCCACCCGGCGCGCACATTTTGTTTTGCGGGCGTATTTCCGCCAAAAAAATACGCCGGGGTCTGCATGGCATACTGGTATTGATTGGGATTGCGGCCGGTTTCCTGCTAGCCTGGTGGGCGGGATTGGCGTTAGTTTTGTTTGGCGCTTATCACCTGCTCTACGAATATTTACCCGAGAAAATACGCCCGATAGGTCCGTGGATTGCCAATATTCTGGCGGTTCTGTTTGTCGGCGTGCTGCTGACGAAATACTGGGAACCGCTCGGCCCTGAGCGCGGTTTGATACGCAATCTCATATTCGTTGGGGTTTTGGTCGCCGCCTTGCTGGGATTCTTCAAGTTGTTCCAATACGTCTATCCTACTCTGTTGCGCTGGTGCCTGCGGCATAAGATCATCACCATGACGGTGCCAGTAATTCTGGTTATCTTGGGCGCTACAATTTGGATCGGATTTAATAAGGTGTTTAGTTTTATTCCCAGCGCTGCGGGCACAGTCGGCGCTGATCCCGCCAAAGTCCGTTCCACGACGATCTGGATCGGAGCAGAGGAGAAGTTCCCAGGTCTGGGCAAAGAGTTTATGCCGCCGTTGGATGAAGGGTCTTATCTGTTCATGCCCACGACTATGGTACACGCCTCCATCGGTGAGGCCATGGATATCCTTGCTAAACAAGATATGGCCTTTCAAAGCATTCCGGAAATTGTCTCGGTGGTCGGCAAGCTGGGACGGGCGGAAACACCGCTTGATCCTGCACCCATTTCCATGATTGAAACGATAATCAATTATGCACCGGAATATAAAACGGACGAAAATGGTCATCGGATTAATTTTAAGTATGACCACGCTAAACAAAAATTTGTTCGGGACGAAAACGGAGAACTGATTCCCGATCCCGCCGGCCGGCCGTACCGTCAGTGGCGAGATCACATTAAGACACCCGATGATATTTGGGATGAAATTATTCAGGCCGCCAAGATCCCCGGTACGACCAGCGCCCCACGCTTGCAGCCCATCGCTGCTCGCATTGTCATGCTCCAAAGTGGTATGCGGGCTCCGATGGGCGTGAAAGTCAAAGGACCGACTTTAGAGGCCATCGAAAAAGTCGGCCTGCAGATCGAACGCTTCCTCAAAGAAGTGCCCAGCGTGGAGCCGTCGGCGGTGGTGGCCGACCGCATCGTGGGCAAACCCTACCTGGAGATCGTACCGGATCGCAAGGCCCTCGCCCGTTATGGTGTGCCGATCCGTGCCTTCCAGGACGTGGTGGAGATTGCCATCGGGGGACGCAAGATCACCAAGACCGTGATGGGTCGCGAACGCTTCCCCGTGCGAGTTCGCTATCTGCGGGAACTGCGTGACCAGATCGAGAAGATGGAAAAAATCCTCGTTCCCGGCGCCGGCGGCGCCCAAATCCCCATTACCCAGGTGGCTGACATCCGATATATTCGCGGTCCCCAGGTCATTAAAAGCGAGGATACCTTTCTGGTCGGCTATGTGGTTTTCGATAAGAAACCCGGCTATGCCGAAGTGGATGTGGTGGAAGATTGTCAAAGGTATCTGCAATCCAAGATTGATTCCGGTGAACTGGAACTTCCCAGCGGGGTCAGTTACACTTTTGCCGGCAGCTATGAAAATCAATTACGGGCCCAGCGAACCCTCTCGCTGATTTTACCCCTGGCCCTGTTCGTGATTTTCATGATTATCTACTTTCAGTTTCGCAGCGTCCCCACGACTTTGTTGGTCTTTTCGGGGATTCTGGTGGCTTGGGCAGGAGGTTTCCTTTTAATTTGGTTTTATGGCCAACCCTGGTTTCTGGACTTTTCTGTTTTCGGCGTCAACATGCGGACCTTGTTCCAGGTCCATACTATCAACCTCAGTGTCGCGGTTTGGGTGGGATTTTTGGCTTTGTTCGGCATCGCCACCGACAACGGTGTGATCCAGTCCACGTATCTGGACCAGGTGTTTCGCGACCGAAAACCCCATACCAGAGACCAGATCCGTGAGGCCACGATTATCGCCGCCCAGCGCCGCGTACGGCCTTGCCTGATGACCTCGGCCACCACCATTTTGGCCTTGATCCCGGTATTGACCTCCACCGGTCGCGGCAGCGACGTTATGGTGCCCATGGCCATCCCTTCATTTGGCGGGATGTTGGTGGTGTTGATTTCCATCTTTGTGGTGCCGGTCCTCTATTGCGCCGTCCAGGAACTCAAAAACCGGATCAATCCCCAACAGTTGAACCATGTGGAACAGGAAACATAATCATTGTTAATACAGACCATCCTAAAACAAAACGACTGTGGCGATGGAATTCCCTGCGTGTCCGAATCACGCTCGTCATAATCACGGCTACTGCCACTATCGCTACGCTGGGCATGATACTCGATTATCATCGGGAATACCAAGTTCACATTAAAAGTTTATTGGCCTCTCTTGAAGAGCAGGCCCGGGCCTTGCAAGTAGCCAGGCATCGCCTGACAGGGCCGGATGCCTTTTCCGATTATGTAAACGACTTCTGTGCGCGAATGAATGTCCATATATCGCCGGGGCATCATATTCTTGTATTGGACGAAGATGGACGGATTCTGGCCAGTTCACAGTTTCATAGCGGACCGGAGGTAACAAGAACCTTGATTGCCGCGAATCCGAACCAGAACATCCTAGCCATGAAGAATCACGGATTAGCACAGGTAAGACTGACGGACAAGGACGGCTCGATTATTATTGTGGCCCAATACTTGGATCATATTCAAGGAATGCTACGACGGCAATTTATCGTTCGCTTTGTTATTACCGCCATTACGGCGACGGTTTTGATTTTCGTCATAATCTTAGCCGTTCAGTTTTGGGGTATTCATCCCTTGCAACATCTTACCGAAGCTGCTCGCGCATGGTCTCAACGAAAATTCGATATTCAGGCAGACCCGTCCGGCCCGGAAGAATTTCGATTTCTAAGCCGGGAATTCAATTCCATGGCCAAACAATTGGAAAAACATGAGCAGGAACGTCTTTCCGAAATGGAGGGAGCTCGTCATATCCAAGCCAATCTTCTACCTCGTTCTGTTCCGCAAATCATGGAATTGGACATAGAAGTCCAATATCATCCCGCCGGACACGTAGCCGGCGATCTCTATGACATCTTCTGTTTGCCAGAAGGCCAGGTCGTAATTGCTTTGTGGGATGTCTCAGGTCATGGTATAGGGGCGGCCTTGCTGACCGGTGTAGTCAAGATGTCCCTTCGTTATCACTTGCTTTCTACCGGGAATTTGGCACAGGCAATGAAAGTCGTTAATGAGGATTTACGGAGTTGCACGCCTGCGGGCAGTTTTGTTACCGCATGTGTCGGCCTCTGGAATTCTCATGATCGAACCTGGCAGTATTGTGCCGCCGGTCATCCCGGAGGTTTCCGGTTGGCGCAAGGAGAAATTGAAACGCTTCCTGGTACCGCACCGCTGCTGGGCGTGATGGCCCCGAATCAATGGTCCATAAATACAATTCGACTATCGGTGGGAGATAAGATTTTCCTTTATACAGATGGAGTGGCTGATATAGGACGAACGAATGACCATAATGAAACGCAGTATTTGGCCCAACTTATCTTGAAGACCAATCATTTTTCATTTACGGAGCAAGTTGAGCATGTACTGAAGGACGCCGAACACAAAAGTGAAAAAAACGCTGTGGACGATGCGACAATTGTAGCCTTTGAAGTCAAACCCTGTATGGATACCAGCGTCGAATACACGATTTAAAAGAGTGCAAATCGAGGCTTTATCGTCCTAAGGCCGAGGAACTCACCGTTGTTGTTTGTACGAACGCACAAACCTGCGAAGATTCTTACGGCTTATCTTTTCTTAGCG
>CAZNQT010000197.1:0-8061 GCA_964574885.1 uncultured Pirellulales bacterium | reverse complement strand
GTATGTATGTCCCCGTCCGGCGTATCAGCAGGGAGGCTATGAATCGGGAACCGGCACCCATTTGGCTGAAGGCGCCGGTGAAATTATGATCCAACAGGCCCTGGATCTATTGAACCAATTGAAATAAACCATACGTGATTTTCGATATGGGGAGTATTTTCGCGGGAGAATATTTTATGTTAGGCAAAGAAAAAAAGATTTCCCGTAGGGAATTATTACGACGAAGCTCTCGGGCAGCTTCGTCTCTGATTGGCGCGGGCGCCGTTTTCTCCCTTCCCTTTGCCCGGGGCAAAGATGCAACTACCCAAACGGAAATCCGGCAGGTTACCACCGAAGAATTCAGTCAATCGAATATTTATTGCGAAGTGCCTTATTGTTCCGGCGACTCCCGCTTTTTCGTGTACCAAAGACGTAATCCGAAGCTGACGGGAAATAATAAAACCGAACTCATGGCCGTGGAACTGGGCACCTGGAAACAACATCGGATGGATGTAATACGCAGTATCACCGGATTGACCGTTTCACCGGAGGGTATTTTTTACTATCTCAAGGAATCCGGAAAGAAGGGATTGGATTTAATACGCGCGGATGTTGCCCAGGGAATCCCCCAAAAGGTTTATGAACTGAAACCGGAAAACAGACTGATCAGTCTGGGTACGGTCTCGGCGGACGGACGGTACTATGCCTGTGGGACGCGACTGGGGAACGATTACCAGATGTTCGGTATTTTACTGGTTGATTTGCACAAACAAACTCAAACCATTCTCGATCGGGATCCTTATATCCTGAATCCTCATCCTCAGTTCGAGCAGGGTCAGGGTACGGATTTGATGATTCAACATAACCGGGGCGGAAAATACACACCTGAGGGCAAACGGATTCGGCTGGTCGGGCCGGAAGGCGCTACGCTCTATTTACTCTCGGTGCCCCAAGGTAAGCGTACAACCTTACAAGTGGGAACGCCCTATACGACTTTCTGTACCGGCCATGAAGCCTGGATCGGAAAGACTAAAGAAATGCTCCTGACGGTGTCGGCCCGCGATGATTATACACCGGAAAAGGGCAATCTTCTGGCAGTCCGGGCGGGTGTACCCGCGCGGGTCGTAGCCAAGGGGTATAAATTTAATCATGTGGGCGTATCCCGCTGCGGACGATTCTTTAGTTGCGACGATTGGCAGGGCGCCTTCAAGGTGGTAATCGGCTCGATTCAAACCGGTAAGACGGCGGTGGTATGTGAATCAAAGACCTCGCCCACTAGTTCGCAGAACACCCATCCCCATGCGTACCTGACGCCGGACCTGAAATGGGTGATCTTTAATTCGAACCGCAACGGGTTTGCGCATGTCTATGCCGCCCGCGTACCGGCGGGTATGACCGAACAACTGTTACGGACGTAAACGATTTATCGTTAAGGAAACGCATCTCCCCACGCGACTTACGTGATCGCCTTCAGTTTATCCCGGTTTTCATAAACCTTGAGGATGGCGTCGGCGACGTCGTCCATATCCTCCTGGGTTCCCAGCAGCGGGCCGGAGGCCCAGAGCATCGCCATCTCCTGACATACCTGGTCGCATTTGGGACATGCTAGTTCGTCGCGGTATTGCTTGAGTCTCTGCGGCGAGTACATCTTTCGATACACTCTGGAATTCAATACGTTATCGACCCACGGCTCTCGATGTAATCCCTGCCGTATATAAGGACTGAGACTGACGCCTTCGGCCCGAAGAGCCTTGAGAAAAACACCTCGCTCCGCGCCGTGGAAATGTTCTTTTCGATAGGTCATCGTATAGAGATAGTAAGATCCGCTCTCGGTGCCCTCGTACAACTTCTGGGGCCTCACTCCCGGACAGTCTTTCAGTCGCTTGGTAAGATGGGCCGCGTTGGCGTTGCGACGAGCAAAACGTTCCAGCACGCCGGGCAACTGTCCCAGCAAGACGGCCGCTTCAAATTCGTTCATCCGGTATTTCGGTCCGATCACCTCCGTACGTCCGCGACGCGACGTCCCGTGGTTGTGAACGGTGTAACATTTGTCCATCAACTCTTCGTCGTCGCCGATGATGCCCCCGCCTTCGCCGCAGGCAAGAGTCTTGCTCGACTGAAAACTAAAACACCCCAGATCGCCGATGGCGCCCAGCTTTTTACCTCGATGGGTGGCAAAATGTGCCTGGCAGGCGTCTTCAATCACTTTTAATTTGTGCTTTTTGGCGATCGCCATGATACGGTCCATATCGCAGGGCTGACCCATCATGTGAACCGGCATGATCGCTTTGGTGTTTTCCGTGATTCTTCGTTCTACGTCGTCGGGATCGAGTTGATAGGACTCTGGATCGAGGTCCGCCAGGACCGGCAGCGCGCGGCTGACCAGGATGGACGCAAGCGTGCCGGGATCGGTATAAGGCGACGTGATCACTTCGTCGCCGCCTCCGATCCCCAGGGCTTCCACCGAGGTATGCAGCGACTGTGTGCCGGAACCCGTCGCCACGCAATACCGGGCGCCTGTCAATTCGGCAAACTTCTTTTCGAATGTGGGCACGGTTCCCGATTTGGATTGGATGCGACACCAGATGCGGCTCTTGGTAGTCTTGACGACTTCATCGATTACTTTGTCGTCCCAATAAGGCCATTTTGGCCAACTCTTGTTCTTCCGAACCGGTTCGCCGCCCAGGATCGCCAATTTCCCTGCCTGACGGGAAATATTCCCATAAGCGGGGAGATTGCGGGAAGCAACCGCCATCGCGCCGATCGAGGTGGTTGCCAGAAACTGCCGTCGAGTTACATTACTTATCTTCATGTTTCCGCCCTTTCCAATGGATAATGTTTATCATTACATTCCCTGACTTAACGGGGCCTTTTGACGACTGCATGTTTTAACTAATTCATGTACGGCGGTAATAATTCGTTCTTCCACCGACGGAGCGAACGGACCCGGCAAAGGAGTATAACGCACAACGTCGCCGCCTTCGTAGCCTCCTTCCCGGAGAATGCGAACGGTAGGGATATAGCCGAAGACGTCGTTCGAGTACGCGGCCACCCAGAGCGGCCCATCGGACAATTCTCGCTTGAGACGCAGCGAATAATCCACCACCACCTCGCCGGCCAACGCTGCCAGCGTCAGATCGTTTCCAAATCGGATAACTTGTATCGGGTATTTGTAGGTAGTGCAAATATTCCCATTTTGCTCCAATTCTTTGAGCAGGCATTCGGCATGGCGGCGTTCATACTTGTCGTTTGATTTGGCCTGTTGTTCGAGTTGTTCGCGACTGGGTGGTTCGACAAAATCCAGCGTCACGTCTTTCCACGCCGTCCGCAGCGGTCCCGTTACGGGTTTTGAGTAAGCGGACAGAGCCGCTTCGACGGCGTTCGCCAGGGTCCGACCGTGCTGCCGGCAATAGTCCAGGGTACGTTCTCCTCCCCGGGGATAGGGATTTTGATCGCCGCCGCAGCCGGCCATAAACATTGCGGTCACTTCCGGATGGGCCTCTTCTATGTACTGTTGGGCAAACCCGGCATAATCCCCGCAGAATTGATAAAAACTCAGCGTGGTATTATGACAGGCATAACCGAATAACACCGCCCGCAATTTCCCGTCCAGGTCGACCACACGCAACACTGGAACGTCGTGATCGACGGGACCGTCCGGATTGGGACGGATACTCCAGCCCCGTTCGGTTTTCGTACGCCGATTCATGGCGAATCCCGCCCGGGCGTGCGTATAACCCAATCGGGCCGGCGCCGACTTGTCCAGCGCCTCGCCGATCAGTTCCACGATCTTTTGTTCCAGTTGCTCAGTATATTGCCGGCACTGCTGAATCTCTTCCGGGGACAGGCCGTAAAAAGTGTCCCCATAGACGGAATACCTCGTCTCGTGCAACACCGGTCCGCAGTGGGTGTGCGAGTTGTTGATCAATAAATTCGCCGGATCGATTTGATAACGACGCTGAACCTCTTTCTCCAGCCGGTCGCGCATCGCACGGTTGATGCCGAGCATTTCCAGCGTAACGATCGCCAGTCTGGTTCCCTGCACGTCTTTCAGGGTCAGAACTTTCGCGTGCAGATCGTGGATTTTTCCCTCCGACGGTTTCGTTCGAGAAGCGTACCCGGACATCCACATGGACCGTTGGGGCGTAATGACGGTCGAGGCCACACCGGCTTTCCATGACGCCGAGTACGCATCGGTGGAAGGGGACGCCGCCCGGACTGACTGCGGATAGGCCATACCGCAGGCGATAAAAATACTCAGCAATACCATACCTGTTATTCTTGCCCATTTTCCGCTTCGATATGGCGCTGACTTTCGGAACATTGGCATTCTCCCTAAAACGTGTATTGCCATTGACTTAATGCAGTTTCTGTCATCAACAATCGCGAGACGGATAGGCAGTTGAGGTACGCTGCCGTATCACCTTGCGAATCCTATATTTATATACATGGTACTGCAATTTCCCTTACTTTCCAACCGAGTTTTCCCCTACCGGCCCTTCGGATCATACATGGGGATATGGACGCGTTCTATGTGTCGGCAGGACAAGGAGATAACGCTTTTTTACAAAACAAACCCATTTTCACAGATTTAAAAAGGTTGTAAGCTGTAGGCTCTAAGCTAAAAAGAAATAAAAGGTGTGCAAGGCATGCTCTGCCTGCTTTACCTCTACCGATTCGTGGGAGGCGTTAGATTCCGGCGTATTCGTTCGATGAACTCTTCCGCATTGACAACCCTCACCTCGGGATCCAACAATTGAATCGTCTTATAAATATCATCCAGGCCTTTACTCCAGGCATGAACCGTCACAAATGAGTACCCCTCCGGGCTAGCCGGATTCTTCGGCAGCGCATTAATACTGCGTGCCAATGATTCGGCCGTTGGACGCACCGACGAATAGAACTGTTCGGTTCTAAAGTCAAAGCGTGCCGTTACCATGGGTTTCCGATCGAACCAGAAAATCTTTCCGTCATACGGAGCGTATTTTATGTATTCCAGGTAAAACAGTCCTCTGAGCTGTTCTAAGGAAGTAAAGGGCTTGATTTTCTCTGCATAGTAACTATGCGTCAGTTTCCGGTCAGGAAGAACCCTGTCGATGAGAAGCATCGTCCGCAAGTCCGCTCTTTCCAGGAATCCCGAAAGTCGCCGGGCGTGCATTTTCATGTAAGGCGCCACACTGGGATAAAAATACCCCAAGCCGCAATAAGCCACAAAGGCGTCGTTTGGCGTGGCTCCCCGGTACCACATCTCAATCCCCGCCGGCGATAGTTCGAGAAGCGACGGCGCCATGCCCCAACTCATCGGGAATTGACCGCGATGCGGATTGGCATAAAACTTTTTCGTGGAGTAAAAGGAATTAGTCCCGATTTCCGTCAGGATGTTATCCATGTCACTCATAATGAACGTCACATAATGTACACCTGACTCGGGGGCCGGTTTTTGGCGTGTAATTTTTTGGGTAAAATTTTTGTGCTTCCACACACTGCCCAGGGAAGCGTGCACGGTAAGATTCAGCATCCAGTCGCTGGGTATTTGAAACAGCCCTGCTTCGGAATGCAGTTTGATCGAGAGTCCTTCATCGCGGGTGGTCGGATCCTGCCAGCCATACACAGGCGAACACGGCGCCATACTGCGGTACACGTTTCGTGAATATTCCTCGTTATCATACCACCAGTCCAAGGTTTTGAGGGCCGGACCAAAATCGCGTAAATACGCCACACTAGGGTGCCTGCGATAGTCGTTGGTATGAACGATAATGGCATGAGTATTCAACTTAGCGCGATAATTTTCATAGACCCAGCGGCAGTCTTTCCCCCTGACGTCCATGGTTTGAGAATAGCCATTAGCTTTGGCTGTCGCTTCGAGATTCACGTCGATGGCGACTGCATCCAGCAGGCCTGCCATGGAGGTAGCCGCAGAAATGGAAGGCTTATCGTTCATGTCATAGAGTATATATTGGCCATTGGTGTATCGTTTTAGTTCCGCCAGTAAAGCGGGAAAGTCTCTGGCATATTTCCGGTCAAAGCGGAGGCGGTAATTTTCGGCCAGGTAGTTCAGGAACGTATCATCCCTGTTATCAATCCATACTCTCGGACGGTCCGTTCGTGAAATAATACCCTGCAGGGTTTGTATGGCAATCAGTTGGTTATCGTCGGAACGTCGTCGGCCTTTCGTAAAGACATACAGGCTGTCACCGGCTCTGAGCGGTTTGATCTCTCCGTAGAGAGGGACGTATCCGGTCTCTTTAGTTGTTTCTGTATTGGGATCAGCCCATCCCGTTGAAACAGTCACACCAGCGGTCGAGCAAGTTGAGAACAAACAGATAAAAAGCAGCAGGCACATGGTAACATTTACCGGTAAACTCCCATTCAAACAATTACGAAACATAATTCAGTCCTTTCCCTGCAGTCCTTTTATTTTCACACATTGTCGGGACCATATAATCCAGCCTACTGTGTGGCCGGTAATGATTATAATCCCTCCGCCACTGATCGGCAACATAGGTTGAAAACTCTTCCTGCCGATTCCTTCGAAATTGGCGCCAGGTGGGCAATACCGCAGCCACTGGTAGAGATGGCGGTGGATATGATAACGCAACGCTTCGAGAAGGGAACCATGTGCTGGGCTTAGAGGAATAAATTTTTCGACACAGATTTACCCAGCGCGGCCTCAAGGCCGTAACCAAAATATGAAACCGCAGAGGAACGCTAATGGACGCGGTTAGACTCACCACGAAGAGCACGAAGATATAAAAAGTTTTAGTTGTGAGTTGTGGGTTGTGAGAAAGAAAGCATTCGCCAATTTCACAGATTGCATAGATTTAAATAGATGCTGAAAGTTGTAGGTTACAAGCTATAAGCCAAAAAGAAATAAAAGGTATGCCATGTGCACCCTAAAATCTGTTATCCAATAATTCCAAATACAATATTCCCAGCAGTTTAGCAGGTGGAATACCAACTATGATATATGATATTTTACAAACCATAAATAATACATTTCTTATATTTGCAAAACTACAAGTCCGATAATAAATTGTGAAAATCAGGGGCGGGAAAATGTTGGTTTTCAGTACTGAAAAAACGTATGGATTTTCGGCGTCAATCGGTCTTGAATTCTGAGGTGAAAAATTTCTGTGAGTCTTTATTTTACAAGGTGTTACGGTTACAGGGGCGGTAGTGATTTTGACGATAGATTAGTCTATAAAATCCACCAAGCAGGATAAAAGCCGGCGTAAGGACAGGGGCAGTGGAACTGCCTGCCGGTTGGATGGTCTAATCCATTGCCAGGGCGGTCAGACATGTATTTGGCCGCAACGGTTTACGGGTTGGCCGTAAGAGTGACGGACAACGTTGGACGATGGAGTCTCCAACCCCAAGGTAATTTCCACTGGGAAGACACCCGCATTAAAGGAGCAATAGTCCGGAATTTCATTGATTTCGGTCGTTTGGAGGTAGTGTCGGGTGCATCCGGGAATAACATCGTGATTAAATGGTTCTGGTATGGTAACGCCGCGATTACCCTGATTGCGGTTCTGGTCCTGATCGTGGGATTGGGTCCGTTGTCGAGTAATGACTCGAAATCGATTGGTTCGGGCGTCTCGAAAACGGATGGGGATGGTCAGGGCACTTCTAATGGCGGGGATTCATCAGCCGATTCGGCCCTGGTGGCCGCCGTGAAGCTGTATTCCAAACGTTGGGATCCACCACGGGGTTCGATTCAGGTTACTATCGAGCCGAAGGACGTTCTAGATAAGCAGCCCAAATGGCGCGTCAACCAAGGCGCCAAACAAGGCGCATGGCAGAATCCCGATGCGATTGTGGAAAAATTGCTGGTCGCCGGAAAATATACGATTGAATTTGAGGATGTCGAGGGTTGGCTTAAACCGAGCGTACTGCCGGCGAAGGTGGAACGAAATCAGATCACCCATCTAACGGGAACGTATCGAGTGCCCCCGCCGATGGGCAGCCTAATGGTAGCGATCAATCCGCCGGCCGCGGCCAATGCGAAAATGCGTTGGCGCTGGGACAGCAGCGGTTGGCAGAATCACAACGCCAAGACCCAAGTTCCGGTCGGTACCCATC
>CAZNQT010000196.1:0-8130 GCA_964574885.1 uncultured Pirellulales bacterium | reverse complement strand
TGGAGGCGGACACTCGGCTCCCCGGACTGAGGATTATTCTGGCCGTGCCCGGCGTGCGGGATTTTCGCGGTCTTAATCCGAACGGATTCGACGGCCGGGTCAATTACAACATGGGACTGAACGAGAAGATGGTCTTTCCGGAGATCAATCCGGACAAGGTGCAGTTCACCCAGGGAATGAATATTACGATGGTTACCAGCGCCAAGACGGACGACGAAGCCCGTCAATTGTTAAAACTGTTTGGGATGCCGTTTCGAGGCAATTAAATCGAAACGTGTGGAAATCGAAACCGAGTAAAATAACGAGGAATACATGGCGACCAAGGCTCTGAGAATTAAAGCAGAACGTCCGCCCCGGTTTAAAGTGCGTCGTTATACGCGCTGTCAATTATGCGGTCGGCCTCGTGCCGTGTATCGCAAATTTAAAATTTGTCGGATTTGTTTTCGAACCTTGGCTAATGAAGGCAAGATCCCCGGCGTCCGTAAGGCCAGTTGGTAAGCGACGGACGAGACGACGGGAACTAGTGTGGGAGCAAACATGCACGCTGATCCTATTGCTGATATGCTGACTCGCATCCGCAATGCCGTTCACTTGGAAAAAGAACAGGTGAATGTCAAGGCGTCGGGGGTGTGTGAAGGTGTCCTCAAAGTGCTCCAGGAGCAGGGATATATCCAGGAATATGACCGGATCGAAACGGCGAACAAACAAGACCTGCTGCGGGTTACGCTCAAATACGGCCCCCAGGGAGAGAATGTGATTCGCGAACTGAAACGCTGCAGCAAACCCTCGTGCCGTGTCTATTGCACGGTCAAGGACCTGCCCCGCGTGATGGGTGGGTACGGCGTGGCGATCGTCAGCACCAGTAAGGGCGTTCTTACCGATCAGCAGTGTCGCCAGGATAACGTGGGGGGAGAGTTGCTCTGTACCGTTAGTTAAATTGGAATACATGGGCCGATGGGTATTCGGCAGTATGAGATGGGTTGTACGATGAGTCGAATTGGTAAAAAACCGATAAAAGTTCCTTCCGGCGTGAAGGTGGAGCTGAAAGGAAATCAGCTTTCCATCAGCGGCGCGGCGGAAACGCTGACGATCAAATTTCGCCCCGAGATCCGGGTGAAATATGACGCCGCCGCCGGTGAAATTGTCGTAACCCGACAAAACGATCAGCGGCTCCAGCGCGCCCTGCACGGGACGACGCGGGCCCTGATTCAAAACATGATCGAGGGAGTCACCAAAGGATTTGAAAGGACGTTGAGAATTTACGGCACGGGCTACGGCGTGGAACAAAAGGGACAGAATGTGGTCGTGCAGGTCGGCTTTGCCAAGCCGGCTTCTCTGCCGATTCCGGCCGGAGTGAAGCTGGAGATCAAGACCCCCAACACGAGAGGCAATGATATTCCCGCCGAATTTACCGTCAAAGGCGCCGACAAATGGGCGGTCGGACAGTTCGCCGCCTCGATCCGACAGATCCGTCCCCCGGAACCGTACCTGGGGAAGGGAATCCGCTATGCGGACGAAGTAATCAAACGCAAGGTGGGCAAGGCCTTTGCCAGCGGTGGATGATAAGAACTGAATCGGAAGTAGTGAGTATGGATAAGCATAAATTTAATAATTTCCAACATCAACGTCGCAAACGGCGGGTACGGAAAAAAGTCTCCGGCGAGGCGGATCGCCCCCGGTTGACGGTATTCCGTTCGCTTAGGCATATGTATGCCCAACTCGTGGATGACGATAACGGCGTTACCCTGATGTCTGCCAGTACCTTAAATAAAGAAGTCGCGGACCAATGTAGTAAAGGTACTGCCAATGTCGCAGCGGCAACCTTGGTAGGCCAGGAGTTGGCCCGTAAGGCGATGGCCGTCGGGATTCGTCAGGTTCGTCTGGATCGCAATGGCTATAAATATCACGGGCGGATCAAGGCCATGGCCGAGGCCGCGCGAAAAGCCGGGTTAGTGTTCTAATCATCGGAGAAAGATGTGTCTCAGTTGCCCTCAAATAGACAATCCGTGACAGAGGAAAGCCCCTACGAGGAACATGTGGTTAAGGTATTTCGCTGTGCCACCGTGGTCAAAGGCGGTCGGCGGTTCAGCTTTGCCGCGTTGGTGGTCGTTGGCGCCCGGAAAGGCCAGGTCGGGATAGGCTACGGCAAGGCCAATGAAGTGCCCCCGGCCGTCGAAAAAGCCATTAAGGACGCCCGCAAAAACTTACACCGCATTAACCTGTTGGGGACTTCCATTCCTCACGAGGTCAAAGCCAAATACCGAGCGACAAGAGTGGTGTTGGTACCCGCCAGTGAAGGAACCGGCGTCATCGCGGGATCCGCCTCTCGCGCGGTCCTGGAATTGGCCGGCGTCAATAACGTATTGACCAAGGTCTTTGGCAGCACGTCGGCCAAAAACGTGGTCAAAGCAACCTTAAAAGCCTTGCTGCAACTGTGCAATAAAGAACAGATTGAGGATCTACGGGGCGTAACCGTTCCCGCATAAGGAAGAAGTAAACGCATGATGAATCATGATATTACGGCACAGGTGGGGAAACATAAACCCCGGCGGCGAAAAGGCCGAGGCGCCGGCAGTGGTCTGGGGAAGACCTGTGGCCAAGGGCATAAAGGTCAGAGGTCCCGCTCCGGCAAGATGCCCCCCATCACTTCCGAAGGGGGACAGATGCCTTTATTCCGACGCATTCCCAAACGGGGGTTCAACAACGCCAATTTCGCCACCCGTTATGCGATCGTCAATGTCAGTCAGTTGGAATGCTTCGAAGAAGGCGCCAGTGTCGATCCGCAAAAACTTTCCGAGGTCGGCCTGATCGATAGTGCCCGCGATCGGGTGAAAATCCTCGGCGACGGTGAATTGAATCGTCGTCTTAGCGTCGTGGCCCATAAGTTCAGTCGCAGTGCCCAACAGAAAATCACCAGTGCCGGAGGCACCGTTGAGTTCGTACAGAAATAATACGGAAGAGTAAATAAAATGTTATCGGCTGCCCTAAATATATTTAAAATCCCGGAGCTGCGCAAGAAGATTTTCTTCACCTTGGCGATGCTCTGTATCTACCGCGTGGGCTTCCATGTCCCCGTCCCCGGCGTGGACCAGGGAGCGTTACAGAAACTGACCCAGCAGGGCGATTCCAGTACGCCCTTTGGCAAGGTGGCCGATTACCTGCAGTTGTTTACCGGCGGAAATCTACGCCAGTCCAGTCTCTTCGGACTCGGTATCATGCCCTATATCTCCGCCTCCATTATCTTCCAATTATTGATTACTGTCGTACCTTCTCTGGAAAAACTCCATAAAGAGGGTGAATCCGGCAGACGAAAAATCCAGGAATATACCCGTTATGCCACCGTGGCCATCTGTATGATTCAGGCCTCCTTTTGGCTCGTTTATATGCGCAATGCCGGATTCATCTTTAAAGATGTGGCCTATAATCATTGGTATATGTTCTTCTTTATGGGGATCGTCGCCATGACTGCCGGCACCATCTTCCTGATGTGGCTCGGTGAGCAGATCGACGAATACGGCATCGGAAACGGTATCAGCCTCATCATCATGGCCGGTATCGTCGCACGCATGCCCTGGGCCGTGCGACAGGTCATTGAAAGAGCCGATTTCTCCTATCAGAATGTCTCCGAAACCACCATCGGACCTTCCAAGATTATCTTTTTAATTTTGGCCTTTATCGGCGTCGTCGCGGGAGCCATCCTCATCACCCAGGCCCAGAGACGTATTCCCATTCAGCAGGCCAAAATGATGCGAGGACGACGGATCTATGGCGGCCAGCGACAGTATCTGCCCCTACGGGTCAATCACGGCGGCGTCATGCCCATCATCTTTGCTTCTACTTTAATGCTGTTTCCCTCCCTCGTCTTCGGTCAGATTTCTAAGGTCTGGGATTCGCGCATTCTCGCCGAAATTCAGTCGGCGTTCCGTTATGATTCCTTCATCTATAACGCCCTGTATATCGGTATGATTTACTTCTTTGCCTATTTCTGGACTACCGTCCAGTTTCAACCCAAGGAGATGGCCACCAACCTCCGCGATACCGGCGCCTTTATTCCCGGACTGCGACCCGGTAAACGAACCGCCGAATATCTCGAAAAAGTAATGAGCCGAATTACCTATGTTGGGGCGGCCTTTCTGGCTCTGATCGCCGTGGTGCCTACCATGGTTATGCTGTGGCTGGATATCCCCTGGAGAGTTTCTACCTTCCTCGGAGGGACCGGGTTACTGATTGTCGTCTCGGTGTCGCTGGATCTGGTCCAGAGAATCGAAAGTAATCTGATCATGAGAAATTATGCCGGCTTCATGGAAGGCGGTCGGATCAAAGGAGCTTATGCATGATCGTCGTGTTTTTAGGACCGCCCGGCGCCGGTAAAGGCACCCAATGCAAAATCCTGGCTGACAGGTACAAACTCAATCACCTGTCCAGCGGTGACATCCTCCGCCGGGAGCGCCAACAAAAAACTGAGCTGGGACAAAAGGCGCAGAAATATATGGACAGCGGACAACTAGTGCCGGACGATCTCATCGTCGCTATGATGAGCAAGGAAATCACCGGCGACTCCGGTAATAATTCCGCCGGCGTCATCCTCGATGGCTTCCCCCGGACCATCCGGCAGGCGCAGGAACTGGATAAAGCCTTGGCAGAGGCCGGGAAAAATGTTGATGCCGTCCTCAACCTGCAGGTGGATGACGAAAAACTCGAAAATCGTATTACCGGACGACGCAGTTGTTCGAAATGTGGTACGGCCTACCATATTACCTTTAATAAACCCAAACAAGACGGCATCTGTGATAAGGACGGCGCGGAACTCGTCCAACGCAGCGACGACACCGCCGAAGTGGTACGAAACCGAATTCAGACCTACCACGAACAAACGGCGCCCTTGGTGACCTACTATCAGGAAAAAGGAAAAATACATTCCATCGACGGCAATGGCGCCATCGAGAATGTTACCCGGGCCATGTGCGAAATAGTGGATGGCCTGCTTTAGCCCCCGGTGTTAACCGGGGGACGAATACCGTGTGCTACCGACCGGGTGGCGCCGCCAGGAAGACTTGAAACCAGATATTTGGCTTTGTAAATGATAACTTGTTGTCATGGAGAATCATGGCAATAGCGATACGCACTGAGAAAGAAATTGAATTGATTCGTGCCGCCGGCGCCGTCGTCGGCCGAATCCTGAAAAAGTTAAGAGAGTTTGCCGACGTTGGCGTGACCACCGCACAACTGGCCCGGGTCAGTGATGAAATCATCGCGGCCGAACAGGCCCTTGCCCTGTTTAAGGGCGTTAAAAATGCTGCCGCGAGTTTTGACTTCCCGGCCAGTATTTGTGTCAGCATCAATGAGCAGGTCGTGCACGGTATCCCCTCCGACCGACGGAAGTTGGCTGATGGCGATATCATCAGCATCGACTGTGGCGTCAAGTTGAAGGGCTATTGCGGCGATGCCGCCATTACCCTGATGATCGGACGGGTAAAACCCGAAGTCGAACGGTTGGTGCAGGTCACCCGTGAGGTGTTGCAAATTGCCGTCGTCGAAACCCGAGCCGGACGCCTGTGGAGCGACGTCGCTCGCCGGATGCAACAGCACGCGGAAGAGGCAGGATTCGGTGTCGTCCGGGATTATGTCGGACACGGCATCGGACGGCAGATGCATGAGGATCCCAAGCTGCCGAACTTCGTCAGCGAGGAGTTGTTACGAAACGATATTCTCCTCCGCAAGGGGATGATCCTGGCGGTGGAGCCTATGATAAATTTGGGAACCTGGAAGGTGAAAGTTTTGGCGGACGGCTGGACGGTCGTCACCGCCGACGGAAAACCCGCGGCGCACTTTGAGCATACGCTCGCCGTTACCGAAAAGGGCGCCGCGATCCTGACCAGTTCCGACTAAACGCTGTGGAATCTCTCCGGCTGGGTAAACAAACAGCGGCGAGGTAGGAAAAAACGATGCCCAAAAAGGACGCGATTCGAATTGACGCGACGGTCCTGGAGGCCCTGCCTAATGCAGTCTTCCGGGTGGCATTGGAAAACGGGCATGAGGTGCTCGCTCATGTCTCGGGTAAGATGCGTATGAATTTCATCCGTATTCTTCCCGGAGACACCGTGACCGTAGAGTTAAGTCCCTACGACTTGACGCGCGGTAGGATTGTATTGCGGAAATAATGCCCCGACATTGAGGCAAAAGGCTATGAAAGTACGAAGCTCGGTAAGACGGATTTGTGAAAATTGTAAGATTGTCAAACGCCGCGGCGTAGTCCGCGTCATTTGCAAAGCCAATCCCCGCCATAAACAGCGGCAAGGCAAATAACAAGGAGTTGGTATGCCCCGTATTGCTGGTATCGATGTGCCGAACGACAAACCGATTTGGATCGCCCTGACTTATGTGCACGGCATCGGGCCCTATTTGTCCCGCCAGATTCTTAAAGAAGCGCAGATCTCCGACACCGTCCGGGCCAAAGAACTCACCGATGACGAGATCAGTCGCATCACCGGTGTGATTGACCGTAACTATGTCATCGAAGGGCAGTTGCGCCGACAGGTGTCCCAGAATATCGCCCGATTACGCGATATCGTGTGTTATCGCGGCTTACGACATCGCCGGGGACTGCCAGTTCGGGGACAATGTACTCAAAGTAACGCCCGCACGCGTAAAGGACCCCGCAAGACCGTCGCCGGTAAGAAAGGCGTTAAGGAGATGCGTTCGTAATATCGCCTCCGAGGAAGATCGGAGCAGCTTGATTTTTGAGACAGGATTTATACATGGCCAAAAAAGCAGGTAAGAAAAAAGTCAGACGAAACGTCGGCAAGGCTATCGTCCATATTAAGGCGACCTTCAACAACACTATCATTACGATCACCGACGTCAATGGCGAGACCTTATGCTGGGATTCGGCCGGCACCATTGGCTTCAAGGGATCCCGTAAAAGTACTCCCTTTGCCGCACAGCGGGCGGCTGAAAAATGCGCCAACACGGCGAAAAAATTTGGCGTCATTGAGGTTGAAGTACGCGTCAAAGGCGCCGGCTCCGGGCGGGAATCCGCCATTACGGCTCTCCAGTCTGCCGGGATGCGGATTTCCTCCATCGAAGACGTTACCCCCCTCCCGCATAATGGCTGCCGTCCCTGCAAAAGAAGAAGAGTATAAAATGGATATTATCTTGGGCGCCCCGCGTAGGTTAATCGTTCGAGGGGCTTCCCCGGGGAATAACAAATTGGGATTGAACGGAACGAACAAAAGTTTATGTACGAACTAGCAGGTTAGAACATGGGAAGAAATTTAGGACCGGTGTGCCGGTTATGCCGGCGCGAAGGTGTCAAACTGATGCTTAAAGGGGCCCGATGCGAAACCGCCAAGTGCCCTATGGAACGACAGGACCGCAACCGCCCGCCGGGGATGTTCTCCTGGCGCCGGGGACGGGTCAGTGAATTCGGAACCCGCCTCCGAGAGAAACAGAAAGTCAAACGATATTATGGCGTACTGGAAAAGCAGTTCCGCCTGTACTTCCGTCAGGCCGAACGAAGACGCGGAAACACCGGCGAAACCCTTTTATGTTTGCTGGAACGACGATTGGACAATGTGATTTACAAAATGAACTTTGCTCCCTCCCACCGCGCCGCACGCCAGATTATTTCTCACGGCCATATCCATCTGAATGGCCGAAAGTGCGATATCGCCAGTTACTCCGTGAAACAGGGCGATCGACTTACTCTCAAGGCCGCGGAAAAATCGAAGAAACTGGTGCAGCAGAATCTCGAAGCCGAACCCAACGCCTCCGTGCAGCCCTGGCTGCAAGTGGATGGGAAAAATCTCGAAGGCGTCGTGGTGGCCCTGCCCACAAGGGATGATGTACAGATCCCCGTCGAAGAGCAACTGATCGTCGAGTTCTGCTCACGATAACACAAATAGATGGTTAAGGGAGGAGATATACACAGTGGAGTGTGGCTACGAAAAAAGAAGGATTTTTTCGTCTTTTTCATGGTTTTGCAGCAGACAATAGAAAGCCTCTAGGCCCGCATCGACCTCATACCGGTTGATTCATACCCGCAGCGGGTTGAGGCTGAGGATGTCTGCTGATGGTGCGGGAGGTTTGACAAATGCGAATTAGATGGCGAGGATTAGAGTTGCCCAACCA
>CAZNQT010000195.1:0-8187 GCA_964574885.1 uncultured Pirellulales bacterium | reverse complement strand
CCATGAGCCGAGTACCCGAGCCAAAGTAAAACGCCCAGTTACGGGGAACACCCGCTGATACGAAAACGGGAGATAGCGAAAACTATCTCCCGTTGGTATGTGTAAGGAACTGAATCCGAATTCCCTTAGGGACCGGATTCTTTGAGGAAGTTTGCCGCCAGGATCGCGTAGTCGTTCAGGTCTATAACGCAGTCTCCGTTCAGATCGGCGGCGGGATTCTCAGAGCAACCGGGCGTATAATCCAGCAGCCGGATACCATCAAAGTCAATCGATCCCTCTCGGGCTTCGGTCGTATCGGTGAGCGTACTGAGTAAAATCGCATGCATGTTATGTACGTCATCAATGCCGGAGTAGGGGCTGGCCCAATCGATGCGGGAGTCGTTACGCAGATCGATTACCACCTCGCGCCACACATTGAGATCCTGGGTTGTGGAGAAAGGACCGATCGTAGCCACTTCGTGTTCCCCGGTCATATTTACAGGATCATCAACGCCCCCCATGTGGAAATACCAATCAACGTCTTCGTGGCCGTGACAATTAACCCAGATGCGCAACTCGTCGTATTCCGCCAAATCAACCACTCGACCCAGACGATGACCGATGGTGAGCCATCGACTCGAATCGCTATGTACGGGATAATGGTAAGCAAATCCCATCGCCTTGTCGCCTTGCGGAGGGGTGTTCGGATCGATGAGCAAGCTGAGGGTATAACTGCCGCCGCCCACCGGATCGATATCATACGTAATCCAGCCCAGGGTAATCGGCGGAAATCCGGTTGGCGAATACAACTCGAAATCTTCCAGCATATCCGGGGCGACCACGGGCGTAGTGTTATCGGTAAGATAGTCATCGGTAAGGGTCTTCAGGTCAACGACATCCACAATGCTGTCAGCGTTATAATCACCCGCCGGCATCAGACGGCGGACTTGCTCCTGCGAGAGCGCATAGTCCCAAAGGCTGAAATCGTCGATGAGGCCGTCGAAGCAGGTACTACTGTATTGGCCGATCCGGAAGGTGTCGCTGCCGGAGGTATTCAGCACGCGGGGCGCTTCTTTGACGAGGATTCCGTTGGCATACATCCGGGTGTAGGCGCCGTCGTGGACGAGTGCGAAATGAACCCACGTATCCAACGAGTCCCATTGGAAATCTACGTCGTAATCTCCGCCGTAATACTGAACGCGCCACAGGTTATCCGTATCCATAGTTCGCAAAGAAAATTCCTGTCCGTTCGAGTGGGCGCCCACATCGAAGATACCGCCGTTATTAAAGCTGCGGGTATAAACCCAGGCGGCCATGGATTTGGGATTATTACCGCCGATGCCGAGTTCCGAGGCCGTCTGGGGATTCACCAGATCCATATAGTCGTCCGTCCCGTCCAGACTCAGCACGTTCCCCCGATGCTGATCGACCACGATTTTCGCACCGTTCCGGAATACGCCGTGATGTCCGTTGCCGGAACTATCGTTGGGATCGCCCTCAAATTGGTAGTACGCCACCAGGCCCGACCGTACCGTGAAACTCCAGCGATTGCCCGTGGTGGGCGGATCATATCCATCGATCCGCCAATAGTAGGTAGTGCCCTCTGTCATATCGACAATGCCCAGCGGATCGTACGTAGTTCCGCTATAATTTGTCTCCACGGGACCGGAGGGAAAATTGGGATCGGTGTCGAAATAGATATTATACGTGGCGCCGGGATCGGATTCAGGCGGTTGCCATTGCAGTATAGCAGCCGGGCTGACTCCCCTGGCCTCATGAGCCGGCACGGGGTAACTGGCCGTCGGGCTGGTCAGAGACAAGATACCTCCGGGAATCAGGGTTTTACTTATCCCCGGTCCTTCGTACCGGACCTCCAGTACATAAGCGCCGGTTTTATTAAAGTAGGTTACCGTGATGGCATGTTTGCCGGCGCTGAGGTTTATACTGCCCGACGTTTCCGCCGTGCTATGCAGACCGTCGTTATTGACCACCAGGGAGTTTCCGATATACAGGGCGCTGCCGTCGTCAGAGTTGGTGTAGAACGTATAGTCGCCGGTCGTAGCGATTTCGATATACCCCGTGAAGCGAAAGCCGATATATTCATCCTGGTCCCGATTGTCGAGGTTAAAACCGGTTTCGACGCCCGTCTGGATGGGAGTCAGCGCATTGAAGTCCGGTAACACGTCCCACGTTCCTTCATAGTATTCGTAATACACATCCGCCTGCGCCGTGTAAGATCCCAGAAAGATCAGCAGAACGATAGATAACATCATCCAATTCTTCTTCATTGGAATTCTCCCTATGCCAAACGGAATCTTAGATAAATAGACATACCACGCCGACATTTTCCCTTTCGTTTGAAAATATCCAATTCGACGCCTGACAGGCGTACCTTCATACTGTTGTGTTAGTTAGATGGAACGATTCTTCCGACGGCGGATCAGAGCCAGCACACCCACACTCAGCAGGCCCAGAGTGGCCGGTTCGGGAACGCAGTGGGTGTCGATATCGATCTGATCGAGCAGTACCTCTTGGCCATCCAACATACTTCCGGTCAACACGATCTGCTCCCAACTCGGTTGCGGCTCAAATCGAAACGTACCTTCGAAACGCAGCCAGATGTAGGGATTACCCGGATTCACCGAGGGATCCTGTCCAAACGCTCCTCCCACTTCGCCGATGTAATCGAATTTATGGGCATCATCGAGAATGCCGTCCGCATAAACGGAAAGATCGACGTTATCGACGATCGTCGCCGCATGAGCCATGTCGGTAACGCGGAAGGTCAACTCGAACCATAATTCCTTATACATGGTAGGATTTTCGACGTTGGGCACATCGACCGTAAACCATACTTCATCCGTACTGGGTGAGACGGTTTTCAGTTCATCCGTACTGGATCCGGTGATTTTCCAACCGCCCTGTCGAGTTCCCTGAGGACTATATGGCGGTGCCAGATCGTACACCGTCCCCAGGTCATCTACCCAACTGCTGTTGGCGGCCGTCAGGTTGAAACTGGGAGCGCCGGGACTGACCACGCCCTGATCCGGAGCCGACGGATTACTATCATCGCTGAAGCTCCAACTCTGGTGCGTGAAATAGGGATCATTCTCCCAGCCGGGTGGATTGGCATAATCGGCCCATGCCAATTGGGCACAGAGAAACACCCCCACTACAGAAAAGAACACTTTCCTCATCACATCCTCCTTCCTTCCTTTTTGAACTAGAACTTGATTTCAATAATTTTTCTTTTGCCGATCTTGGAATTACCTTCTCCTTTCTCTTTACGATCGGCTATGTTCTGTATTTCATACTTGCACTATACTCCACCATCCAATTTATCAAAATGAAACGTGGATGTCAATATAAATTCCTGACACGGATTTTCCTCATAGGGAGTAAATCCCGGTAACAATGATATATTCTTGTAAACAAAGGACTTACGTTGCCTTCTGCCCCCAGGAATGCGAACGGTGGACAGGGGATTGTCGGCGTTAAACCAATAGAGTATAATAATGGCTGTGAACCTCCGACCCTGCCGACCAGGCGGGATCGAAATTTCGGCGACAGGAGAAACGCCATGAATCTGAAAGCCTATATGCCCATCATCGCTCTATGTGCCGTGACCTTTGCGCTGTCCTTTGCAGTCGGTTTATGGTGGGAACTATCCCAGCAGAAAGAATGGCAAACGACGGCCTACTCCGCGACGGACGATACCAAAACCATTGCGAAACACACGACGGATAAAGAAAAATCGGATCGGAAAAGTAAAACCGGCAAAGAGCCAAACAAGACCGACGACGACAAGAAAGACCAACCGACGGAAGCGCCAAAATCCGAAGAGGATTCGCAAACTCCTCCTGTCGAAGGAACGCCGGAACCGAGTGTCGTACCCAGCATATCACCCGCTGAAACGCCTGCGAATGCCATACGCCTGCGCGGCGGGATGAAACAAATGGATCTGAATAACCTGTCCGAAGAGCAGCGCGCCCGGTTGCTCGAAGCGAGACAAAAAGCTCTCGAAACCGCCGCCCGCGCTCGCGCGCAGGCCGTCTCCAGGATGGAAATCTCCGGCGATTCCGAATCGTCCATCATCACCGATGAATCCCCCCCTGACGGCGCCGTGATTCTCGAAGAACCCGAAAATTAACATCCGACGGGGTGGCAGACACCGAACTATAGCCCCCTGTGTCAACAGGGGGTCGATCACCTTGTGAGTACGCATTGTCATTCTGAGCATAGACGATGGTTGACACCCTCAAGCCCCCTCCTCGGGTGCCACCTTTCTGGCGCAGCCAGAGAGGTGCTTATCTCATCCGAACCTTCAAAGTACATCTCTTTAATCTTGTTAAGAAAGATGCCATCTATCATTAATTCCGTTAGGTTTACTTATCTGGATTCGGAATGGGGTTACTTTCTTTAGATTCTTTTTGCAACACAGCTTGCTGTTTACGAACTGCTTCTCTTACTTCGGTTACCTCCTTTTTTTTCATCTGCGACAGGGGAACCGTTTTCGTATCTCCCAGAAATCCAATCAGCAGCCAGCATATTTTCCGGGAACAAATAATTTTATACAACATCCAAACACCTATTAGGCCCCATATGCCAAAACGTCCAAACCTATATAATACACTATAAAAAGTGAAATCACGATACACTTGTATAAAGCCGATCGACCATAGTAATAAACAAACTGCGAATAATAGGCCCAGAATCGGGTGTCGAAAAGATGGTTTTATATCATAATCAATATCAATACCGGTAATTTCTTTCAATGGATATATAGGTTCAAACCGAAGCTGGCGACGATGTTGATAAATGGACAAACCACCAGGTGGCACGGACAACTTTAAAAGTCATGAGCGAAGCGAATACCGCTATTTTGCATTTTGCATTTTGATTTTTGTATGGATTCTTCCACGACGGATATCAAATACGATATAACCCTTCTGGTTATAGGTCCTTATTCCTTCCGGCTACCATGGGCATTCCTGTTCCGGACCGGCGTCAGGCGTGATCCGCCTTGGGATTGTCAAGAACCGTTCGGATTATGCCGATGGTGTTTATAACTATGGATACGCAAAAAACAGTTCATAATAGTAAATCGTTGATCGAATGGGCGATTCAGGAAGAAATTTCGATTTCGGTTTCCTTAAAAACGAGATTGCGAAGTTCGTTGTATCACGCTAAATTTCTCACGGTGGACGATGAGCAAATTATTCTCGAAGCGCCCCCGGCCAAAGTGATCGATCCCTACGACCCGGTCCTGGAAGTATTAATCACCTTTTGCCACGCACCCGCCATCTACTCGTTCAACGCGAAATGGCGGGGTGAACAAACCTTCCGGAAACCGGATGGCTCGCTCGTAGCCGGCGTAACCGTCTCCCTGCCCAACAAGATTCAGGAATCTCAACGACGAAATTACGAACGCGTGGTGGTCGAGGATGGACGCCATCTACAGGTCTGCTTCTGGTTTGAGGGGGAGGTCCGCAACCGATATTTCGGTCTGCTGCACGACCTCTCGCTGGACGGCGTCGGCATCGAATATTTCCTCGCCGACGAGGACGTCGAATTTCAAAATAATCAGCGTTGTACCATCGGCATCTATCCGACGGGGGCGAACGAGGCCCTGATGATTCCCGCGCGCTACCGACATCGGGAAAAACTACCGGAGGATAAATTCGTGCTCCTCGGCTTCCAGTTTGAACTCTCGATTCAAACCATCGAAAATTCCAAAAAACTCGCCGCCCTCAGCCAACTCCTCGCCCACCTCCAGTCCTCCCGCCACCTCGATCTCGCCCTCCTCTAACAGTTCCACTCGAACCTTATCTCATAAATGAAATATCTTCGCCAACCGGGCAGCAATCGCCAAGAGGCAACGTTATACAAAAACCCGACCATCAAATCAAAGAGCCGAAAGCGCCAGCGACCGGGTAAAAGCGCCTTGAAGCCCCCGCGGGGAAGCGGGGGACGATCACTAATAAGTACTGTTATATATAGATCCGAACTGCCAATACCGGGATAAATGAATACGTCATTCCCGCGCAAGCGAGAATCCAGGACTTCTTCCGTAAGGTTGTCTTGTGGCCCACATCTCGTGAATGTAAGGGCGACCTCGCATGGTAGCCCTCAAATATATTTCCATTACCTACAACGGTGCTCTTCTCGTAAACGGTAAACTCGGTATATTTCCCCTTGCCCCTAATACAATTCCACGATAGAATAATCCTTATCAAGGGGTGGGTACGCCTCTTGTGGATATACCTTAAATAGCTCAAGGAAATATAAAAAATTCGAAAGACAAAAAATAAATTGTTCTTGCTGTTTTGGGCAGTCTGTATAAACATGTTTTACTTGTAAATGAACCTGAAAGAGATGGAGTTATGACAAGGGTAATCGACAATTTGGAAAAGCATATTACAAATGCTGTTGCCCATTATTGGAGAACTCGTAAGTCGCAAAGAGAAAAACAAAAAAATAGAGGTGTTTCTGATGCTGGATTGAGGAGTGCGGTGACAGGCGGTGCACAAATGGATGGCTTTATCAGTCTGATCACGGATGTAATCATTGAGTCGGGAATGAATCAAAGATATGTTTTCCGAAAAAGAATGCTTGAACTACCAGGCTTTTTCAGACCGACCAAAGAATGGGATTTGCTAGTCGTCAAGAAGGATCTTTTGGTGGCTGCGATAGAAGCAAAGTCACAAGTCGGACCCTCATTTGGCAACAACTTCAATAATAGAACAGAAGAAGCCATGGGGAGTGCTCTGGATCTTTGGACAGCGTATCGTGAAGGAGCGTTCAAAGGGGGAGTCCAGCCGTTTCTCGGATATTTTTTTATGCTTGAGGATTGTGAAGCTTCAATTCGTCCGATTAGAGTGAAGGAGCCGCATTTTAATGTCTTCCCGGAATTTGTTGGAGCATCATATATGAAGAGATATGAGATCTTTTGCCGTAAACTTGTTCTCGAACGTCACTATATTTCGGCTTCTTTCATAACCTCCGAAAGTGACTCCGGCATAAATGGTAGGTATAGGGAACCTGCAAATGATCTGTCCCTTACAATATTTCTCAAATCTCTTGCCTCTCATATTGGAGCCTTTGCATGAAAAGTGGCAATCCTAAAACGTATCATAGGTTAATTAATGGGGATGCAAGGAATCTGAAATTTGTAGAGGATGAATGTATTCACCTCGTTGTGACATCGCCTCCATATTGGAATTTAAAACGCTATAACGATAATCCAAATCAATTAGGACATATCAATAACTATGAGTCCTTCTTAGAAGAACTCGAGAAAGTATGGAAAGAAGTTTTTAGAGTATTAGTGCCGGGTGGCAGGCTTGTCTGCATTGTCGGGGATGTTTGTGTTTCCAGAAGAAGATTTGGACGTCATCTTGTTTTTCCTTTGCATGCGGATATATGTGTTCTATGCCGGAAAATTGGTTTCGATAATCTTAATCCTATTATTTGGCATAAAATCGCAAATGCAAATTTTGAAGTGGAAAACGGATCAAAATTTTTAGGGAAACCCTACGAACCAAATGCCATTGTAAAGAATGATATGGAATTCATCTTAATGCAGAGAAAACCTGGCGGTTATCGTAAACCAACAGAGGAACAAAGAAAATTAAGTAAAATTAACAAACAAGATTTTGATAACTGGTTTCAACAAATCTGGAATATCACCGGCGCTTCAACCAGAATTCATCCCGCCCCCTTTCCCCTCGAGATTGCAACTCGTGTGGTCAGAATGTTTTCCTTTTATGGAGACACTGTCCTTGACCCATTCTGCGGTACCGGCACAAGTATGATAGCAGCCCTAAAATTTGGAAGAAATAGTATAGGAATTGATATCGAACCTGAATATTGTCGTTTGGCCGCTCATCAATTGAAAAAAGAGAGCAGTAGTCTTTTTTTAGATACGAAGTTAACATTTGAGAAAATTATAGCTGACAATACAGGTCAAATTTTTGTGCATGAAGACAAGTCTCTTTGCGAAGTACAAACCATCAAAAAATCAATGTACTAAACTAATATGGTCACGAAGTTAAATTACAAAATAGTCGATGCTTTTCTCAACGCTGCACTTCGCCTGTCAATATCAGGAATATATTGTCGATCTAGCGGAATAAGATTAATTGTACTTGCCACTACTTAGAGCCCCTAACAAAATGGAACAGTAATTGCATATCTTTGGCCATAGGA
>CAZNQT010000194.1:0-8189 GCA_964574885.1 uncultured Pirellulales bacterium | reverse complement strand
GATTTTAACTCGGCGGATGGGGGGGTAAAATTGGGTTTGTTTTGTAAATTAGCACTCAACTCCGATACTTTTTCCAGCAAGAACAGCCTTTGATGGGAATTTAGCCTCAAATGGAGGTAATCGGTGGCCTGGGAGATAAGAGCGGCGGCAAGTTTAGCCGCTTCCGGTTTATTCTGCTTCCGTAGTAATTCCAGGGCCTTAATATGCGCCACGATGGATATCGGTTGCCCTGATGGATCGCGCACGTCCTGGAATTTCTGGGTGCCGAGATTGTTGATATAGACGCCTAAGGCCGCTTGCGTATCTCCGGCTTTGAGCAGACAGCGAGCCTGGGCGAACAGGGCGCGGGCGGCCAGAGAACCTTCACTGAATAACTGGGCGATTTTGCGATATTCCTCCGCTGCGCCCCGGTAATCTTGCGTCACGAATTCCAGCTTCCGCGCCGGGTCAAACACCGGGGGCAACAGAGATTCCAGGCTGGTCGTTACCACGGGGACGCTGGGATACAGAATCTCGTTGTCCGGATTCAGGATGACGGCGCCCGTGCAGAGTTTTTGTTCATGAATCAGCTTTGCAAAGAGGGTTTGGGCGGGTAGGTTTTGTCGGGCCAGAGCGTCCAATTGCTGAATTCGATTTTGCCAGAAGGAATCAAAATTCGCCGTGGTTTCGGCAAGCTGATTCTGATATAAATCGACGACCCGCTGCCGTACCGCCAACCGTTCATTTTTAACGGCATGATGCATAAACCATAGCAGGCAGACAGTAGGTAAGATAACTGCGGCTGCCAGTAACAAGACCAGCAGCCGCAGTGGGTGAGATTCCGAATTAGTTTTCCATGGCCTTAACACGGTTTCGCCTTATGACTGCAAACGCTCTCCTCAACGCGATACCGCCGCCGCTTCGGGTATGGATACTTGTGGTGCTTGCGGCGCCGTTGCCACATCCTGAGCCGTATTATGATGCATCTGTTCGTGTTGAGATGCCATCTGGCCCATCCGCATGATAAGGGGGAATATGGTGCCAAAGGACGGCAGATCGTTTATGCTTGTCTGGAGGGTGAAATGGTTAACCGTTTCACCCGTCCGGAATTGCACACTGGTCTCTTCACACGCCTGGGCCAACTGCTTCAACACATCCAGCAAGGGGGGCGTCTCCTGGGCCAGGCGAAATTCCGCCACCCGCAAGTGCGCCTCCGCCAACCGGATCGCGCCGCCCACGTTCACCAGCGCCAACTTGCTCGTGTCGTTTGATAGTTGCTTCATTCGCTCATGTAACGGACCTGTGGTTAATACGGATTGTTTTGTGTTCACCGCCGTTATCGAAGCATCCACAATTTCCGGATTCAGCGACAGCACCGTCGTTTTACCCGCTTGCCCAATATGCAGATACACCGGTTTGGAATCATTCCACCCTCCAAAGTCCGCGATTAAATATTTATCACGAATCAACTCCGGATTTGCCGGCATTTGTCGATTGGTTTGCATGCCGGCAAACATTTCGCCGATATCCAGCGCCTGCGACAGCAGTTGGCGGGTTTTCTGTGGATTATGACTCGTAATTGCTACGCCCGCACAGTACATGACCGGACTGATATCTCCTGCCAAAAGACTGGATTCAGCCGTATTCGTGCTGGGGACGACGAAGATCGTGATCTGTTCGATATTGGCGAAAATCTCTCGGCCAATATCGAGTCCCGTCAATCCTTCAACCGCCTGCTGGGCTCTTCTAGCTAACTGCCTTTGTGGTTTGCCCAACGCGAAGCTGATTAATCCAACCGTATTGGCCGGGACGCCCTGAAAGCCGGTCTTGCTCAAATTGGGGGTGCGCATCATATTGTATGGCAGGCAATGGTGACCTTCTTTCAAGTTCACGTCCGTATCGAAAATAATGCTTTTTTCCTGAAGGGATACCTGGACGAGCACCTCCTCAATGCTTTTAAGATCGGCGATCCGGTCAATCAGATGAAATTGCCTATTTTGCTTGAGAGCTTCCGGGATTTCGTTATACAGGCCCGTTCCGTCCACCCAGAAGGTAAAGGCATTGTCCGAACGAGTTTGTCGGGGGATCTTCGCAAAGGCCTGGTTTTGCGATACCAGCGTGGGGTGATTGGTGATGCCTTTATATTGTTGGACGCACCAGGTTAATTGTTCCATCGGATGGGCGACCAGAATAATATTGTTGTCATACGCCACTCCGATCTGGAGTTGCGGATTCGGTTGGATGACCACGGTTTGCATCCCTTCGAGCGGTTGACCCGGTTGGCCAAACATTCCAAGGGCCGCCAGGATGATTCCGCGTAAGGCATCGCTTTTCCCCGGATTCAGCACCCCGACAACTGTCGGTTCGCCCCCACCCATAGGGATCTTGCTAACGCCGATGGCCATGCCCCGGATCTTCTTGAATTCCGCCATCATCGAGGGATTCATCAAAGCGCTGATAATAGCCTGGGGCGTCTGTACGCCCGACGGGCCTCCCTCTTGGGAACCGGGCTGACCGCCGCCCATCATCTGGAGTGGATTCTCCAGCGGAGTCCCTTTGAGCATATTTAAGATGGTCTCAATCTGTTTGCCTGGACTGCCCAACTCCATATAAACAATCGTGTCCGGCGGCATCAACGATGCCGGATCGTGATTGACCAACTCCTCCAGCAGCGGTTTGACCTTTTCGACGGTGTTGGTCTGATTGGGATATTGGGCCAGAATTTTCTCAAAAGCCGCCTTGGCCTTACTCTCATCCTGCTTTTTCAGGTAGCACATCCCCAGACGGTACAGGGCATGGGCGGCCTGTGCATCGGTTGCAGATGTATCGTCGGTAACCTGCTGATAAATCTCAATGGCCTTATCCAGATTACCGTCGATCTCCTCGGCGTAGAGACCTTCCTGCAATAGTACTCCCGGTTGCTTGGCTGCTAACGGGAGGGAAGATATCCCCAGCACCAATAGCATACCTACGATCGTGATTGGTCTTGTGATTCTCATGACTGCATCTCCTTTCCATATTACATTACCAAAATCGCTGTTTTATAACTAGTTCTATTGTCGTAAAAAAATGTTACTAATTTGTTACGGTTTGTTCCTTTTCGAGTGATTTTTCACATATTATGCTAAAAAAGCCGGGAAAATGGATTTTGCGCTGTTTTTCCGGGGAAAATGAGGTATAATATTATAGTCTTGTTTTACGATATGTCTTTGGTATTAAAGGATTTATGTCACATCAATATCCCATGGAGGGTGCCATGGAGAGAGAGAGTAATAACCATACCATTTTTATCGTCGAGGATAATGACGATTTGTTGAGCCTAATGGAGCGGCAATTACACCGGGAGGGGTATGAGATAGCGGGCGCGGTAACGGGCCGGGAGGCGATATGTTGGCTGGGGGAGAATTTTGCCGATTTATTGCTACTGGATTATCAATTGCCGGATATGAACGGGAAAGAACTGGTGGAGAATCTTCAGCAGCAGGGCACTCCGGTCCCTTTTGTTCTGGTCACCGGACACGGCGATGAACGTTTGGCCGTAGATATGATGAAGTGCGGCGCCCGGGATTACATTATGAAGGAGGGGGAATTCCTGGAGCTTTTGACCTCGGTCGTCAACCAGGTCATCAAACAACTGGAACGGGAGAAACGGCTGCGGGAAGCGGAGCAGGCACTGCAGGAAAGCGAGGCACAATATCGCGGTATCTTCAATGCCGCCCGTGACGGGGTTTTTGTAGTGGATTTTGAGGGGATGATCGTAGATGCCAATCCGCAAGCCTCGCAAATGTTTGGTTATACGTTGGAGGAATTCCGGGGGATTCCCGTGCGACAGTTGATCCAATCCGATCATCAGCATATGTATGACCTGTTTATATTGGATATCCAAAGGCAAGGGAAATTTCAAGCAGAAGCGGTCGGCGTACAAAAAGACGGTACCATGATTGATATAGATATGCGCGGCAGCGTTTTTATCTTCAGGGGGCGCAATCATATCGTGCTGGTGATTCGGGATATCAGCGAGCGTAAGTGGGCGGAGGAGGAACTCAAGTTAACCAATCAACAGTTGCGGGTCAGCGAGCAGGCGCTGCGGGAGCGGGAAGCTCGTTTGGCAGCCATTTTTCAAGGCGCAGCGATCGGAATTTCTCTGGTGGATTTAAGCGGACATGCTCTGGAAAGTAATCAAGCGCTGCAAACTATGCTCGGATACAGTCGAATCGAACTGCGCCAGAAATCGTTCGGCGAAATCGTCTATATAGAAGACCGGCAGGGGTGTATGCGAATTTTCGAAGATGCCGCCAACGGGAAATGCGATCATTATCAGGTGGAAGTACGCCTGGTACGAAAAGACAGCAGTTTGATGTGGGTTCGCTTGACGGCATCGCTGGTCCGCGGCGATCAGGGCAAGCCCAATTATATGGTCCATATGACCGAGGATATTACCGACTGGAAACGGGCCGAGGATTCCCTGCATGAAAGTGAATCTAAATATCGGCTTTTGTTTGAAAATATGATGAGTGGATTTGCTTATCATAAAGTGGTCCTGGATGAAAACAGCCAGCCGGTGGATTATCAGTTTCTCGAAGTCAATGACGCGTTCGAGAGATTAACGGGATTGAAGCGAGATGATATAATGGGTAAAAAAGTAACGGAGTTTTTACCCAAAATTAAAAATTCGGAATTTGACTGGATTGAAACCTACGGAGAGGTCGCGCTAACCGGTAAAGAAATAAAGTTTGATCAGTATTCCGAAGCCCTGGAGCGTTGGTTCTGCGTATCTGCGTATAGTCCTCGTAAGGGGTATTTCGCCACAGTATTTGAAGATATTACCGAGCGTCGTCTGATCGAAGAAGAGTTACGAATGTTTACCGTCGATCTGGAAAAAACCAATCGGGAAATGGAACAGTTTGTCCGAGTGGTATCGAGGGATCTGCAGGAACCTCTGGCTCATATCAGCAGCCAATGTGAAACCCTGGAAGATGCGTGTCGCCAAAAGGGGGGAGCCCATGAGAAAGAAACTCTACAGGGAGTTCGTCATGCCGTGATAAAGATGCAAAGTGTGGTCGAAGATCTTCTGGATTATTCCCGCGTCCAGACGCAGGGCAAACCTTTCGAGCGTATCGACCTGAACGAAGCGGCTCAATGGGCCTGTGCGAAACTAGAAGAGGAAATTCGCCAAAGCGAAGCGCAGGTGGAAATTACGGAGCTGCCCAAAATTTCCGGCGATCAGGAGCAGTGGAGACAGTTGTTTGAACATCTGATTCAAAATGCGATCCATTATCGCTCGGCGCAGCCGCCCCGCGTGAAAATATCTTCTTGTCCCCAAGGGCAGGAATGGCAAATCACCATCGAAGATAATGGTATGGGGATCGATGCGGCCGATCATGAACGAATCTTCAATCTGTTTCAGCGTCTCCACGGATCGACGGAAACCTCGAGTACCGGTATCGGATTGGCAATCTGTCGAAAAGTAGTCGAGCAGCACCGGGGGCGTATTTGGGTTGAATCGCAAACCGGTCAGGGCAGTAGTTTCTATATTGCTCTGCCTCGTAAGCAAAAGAAAAGTTACGTAAAGCAAAGCTGAATCACCATCCGGAATCGATCCTTTTACTTAACGAATGAAAGGTAAATTTGTCTCTTTTTCAAAGTGTGAATCGACAATATATTAAAGCTGACATGTCGCATAAAGTTCCATAAGTACCTTATAAATAATGACTTAATGATCTTCGAGGCGACGTAGATCGCGCGTTTTCCGTACGATTTAGCGGCTTGACAGGAAACAGAAATTAAACGAATATGGTAAGGCTATATATTCGGATTTAGGAAAGGATACAAATGAGAGCAGAAGAAAGACATCGGCTGAAAACGAACGAATTGGCACAAAAGCTGAGCGAACTGCCGGAGTATTTACGCAAACATAGTAAGATAATTTCTGTCGGTATAGTGGTGCTTGTGGCGGTCGGAGTGGTGGGGAGCTTTTGGTGGAGTGCGCGGAAAAAATCCTATAGTAGGCGAAACGAAGAATTGCAGGGTCTTTTTCCGCAGGTTGTTCAGATTCAAGATAGTGTGGCTAAGGCGGCTCAGGATCCGAAAACACAATCAGAGACGACGTATAACATATCATCCTTACTGGGAGCCCTGGGTAATTTAAGCTCGGAGGCGCAGGGCACACCAGTAGGCATGATGGCACTTATGCAACAGGCAGACCTGGAGCGATCGGAGCTATATTATACCCATCGACAGCTTTCCGATCAGGAGAGAGAGAAAATCTATAGAACATCGGAGAGTCTGTACCAGCAGATTCTAAAACAATATGGCCAACATGCCCAGGCGATGGGAATGGCGAAACTGGGTTTAGCCCTGCTGGCCGAAGACCGGGGCGACTGGGATAAGGCCAAAAAAACGTATGACGAAATTTTAGCGGAAAAGGACGGTAAACTGACCGGTACCACATTTCCCCTCCTGGCGAAAAGACGGCTGCGAATGATTGACGACATAGATATTCCGATTGAGTTCCCCTATATCGAACCGAAACCGGAAGAGCCGAAAGGGCCGGAAGGACCGGGGAAAAACGCCGATGACATAAATACATATGACGCAGGTAAAAGTGTAGAACCCTTGAAAATCGAAATCCCTCAAGCCCCCGTTCCGCAAATCAAACCGGAAACTCCATCCACCGCACCCGGTAAGGAAGAACCCAAAGTCGATACGCCTTCCGTTGAACCAGTAAAGCCTGAAACCAAACCGTCGGAAGAAAAACCGGTTGAGAAGAAAGAGAAAAAAGAAAACTAGACGCCGGAATCATACGCTCCAAGCGACAGCGATATTCGCTTGAAATGGTATATTTTAACGGTTGTTCGGGACGTTGAGGGATAGCATCAGGATGGTATGAAAAGAGTTCGTCTCATCCATTGGAATGCAGAGGAAGCCAAACAGCGTGCCAAGATTCTCGTATCCACCGGTTATCAGGTTGATTGCAAATCCTTAGATCCTGCCGGCTTGAAAGACCTGAAAACCAAACCTCCCGCTGCGATAGTGATCGATCTTACCCGTCTGCCCTCCAACGGACGCGAGGTCGGTATCTACCTTCGCAAACAGAAAGCCACCCGCCATATCCCTTTGATCTACGTCGAAGGGGAACCGGATAAAGTGGAGCGAATTAAAAAGCTCCTCCCTGACGCCAATTACACCTCCTGGTCCCGCATCAAAAGCGCCCTGAAAAAAGCAGTTTCCAAACCTCCCAAAGAACCTGTGGTGCCCACCTCCAGCTTCGAGGCCTACAAGGGAACTCCCCTGGTCAAGAAGCTCGGCATCAAACCGAAATCCATCATTACTCTTGTCGGCGCGCCAAAGAATTTCAAGTCCACCCTCGGCAGGCTCCCCGCCAGCGTTACATTTAAAACCCAATTGCGCGGTTCGTGCGACCTGATGATCTGGTTTGTCAAATCCGCCGCTGATTTGGAAAAACGGATCGACATAATTAAAATCAAACTGGGCGCAGGCGGTCTCTGGATCGCCTGGCCGAAAAAAACGTCCGACGTCCCATCCGATCTCACCCAGCCCCTCGTTCGTAAGATCGGCCTTGCCGCCGGTCTAGTTGATTACAAAGTCTGCCGTATTGATGAAACCTTCACCGCCCTCAAATTCACTTCCCGAAAATCGAGATAAATCACGAATGTAATATACCGAGGAGAAATTAAATGCTTGAACCTACATCATTTGCCGATATATTTATAGGTATAATAAAATATTAGGGTGTGTGTATTTTTAGTGATTATACGGAATTATATTCCTAAATTACTGTTAAAAATGAGCTTACGAATTTTCAGTGACGACACAGGCTTCACGACAATGACCACGATGACGGCGTAGTCGGCTCCCACCGGCCGCGGCGGCGGCAGGATTGTTATGCAACGGTGGCAGCCAACGAAAGTGAACCAAAGCCTGGGTCGTTTTGTTATATACAGAGGATAGTGCCATGATACAGATTACTCTGCCGGATGAAAATAAGCTGGAATTCGAGCCGCCAATCAGTGGCTACGATGTAGCGATGAAAATCAGTGAAGGATTGGCGCGGAATGCGCTGGCGATCCGTCTCGACGGAGAAGTCCGCGACCTTCAGACAGTAATCGATCATGATGCCGCTATTGAGATTATTACCATGAAAAGTGATCCGGAAACAGCCCTTGAAGTATTGCGGCATAGTTGTGCCC
>CAZNQT010000193.1:0-8196 GCA_964574885.1 uncultured Pirellulales bacterium | reverse complement strand
AACAGACTTTTTTTGAAATTTTATATTAAATCTTTTCCGCAACAGGAACTAACTAATACTATACCTATATCTCAATCTGAATGGCTAGAGAAGATAATAGAAGAAGAGATACATAGGCTTAATTTAATAAACCTAAAAGTACTATCAGAAATTCGGAGGAAATCTTATATAAACCTTTATTTGTTTTCAGAAAAACATAAACCACCATTGAGTATTCAAATCATTCAAAGCCTTTGGAAGAAATTCGATAAGCAATTCAAAAGTGAGACACTCGTTGCTCGAACAAATAAGCAAGAAATGCCGAAGCCATATTCGATAGAAGATTGGCAAATCGCATATAATCAGTTATCCTTAAATGATTAATTTTAAAAGATTTGAGGGAACTATGTTAATTCGCGAAAGTAGGCATGCTTTTTTTGAAGCCCGAAAAATACTTCGAGAACTAGTTCGAAAAAATATTGTGGGATATCCAGCAAATATTTATGGTATGGCTCGTTTATTAGGATTTGAAATAGAAGAGGCTGAAATTCAATTGGCAGGATACATTCCTACTGATGAATCTGTCATAATTATTCGACAAAGAGATAAACCCGAAAGAAAGCGATTTACAATCGCACATGAAATTGGTCATATTCTTCTTCAAAAAGTTACAGGTGATACGCAAAAAAAGCAAACGACATTCAGATCTTCATTTAATTCTTTAGAAGAAGAATTAGCGGATGAATTGGCAGCAGAATTACTGATGCCAATGAATGAATTTAAAAAAGTTATAATACAATATAACACGCCTTCAGTTATTGCTGTTGTACGAATATCCAAATATTTTGGAGTTTCTTTTGAAGCTTGTATTCGACGCATTACGGAAACACCTGGTATCATCGGCTTTTCCTATTTATATGAATTAAAAAAGAATCTGTTCAATGAATATGAAATAAATATAAAAACAAGTTATCCCAAATATATGCTCAGGCTTACTACTCCTCCATTTGATATTGTAAACAAGTGTTTAACTCAATATTTTCAAAAGGGTAAAAATTTGGAGGGGCATATAGGATTTCGAAATGGAAATCAATTGATTCAAATTCCAAGCATTGGAAAAGTAGTCAGAACAACAGTAGGTACTTTAGTTAGTTTGTTTGGATGGAAATTCTTAAATACTCATTCTTGTTGATTAAAAGCTATTATTCAGGCAGCATTAATATTCTTTTCGAACTTTTATTATGTTCAGTTAGGAGGAGGATTTTGATGACGACGGGGGGCGCTTCAATCCGGACGATCCGATGGGAGGAGACGACGGCGATTGGGTGATTTGGCCGGTGCGGTGAGTGGTTTGGGGATTTATAAGCTTTAAGCGGTAGGCTGTAGGCTATAAGCTAAACGACACGCGTGGGCCACAGGCCCACTCTACGAATTAAGCTGTAAGCAATAATTTTCATTTACAGATCCCTCTCTTGGAGAAGGGGGTTTCAAAACGCGGGGGCTACAGGCGTCGTGGAAGGGATAGCGGGTAGCGGATAGCGTAGAGCGGATAGGAAGAAAAGAATAGTGGATAGTGGATAGAGCGAACTATGACGAGGGCGGTTACCGGCCAGAAAGTCCGATAATTTATTTAAGGAGGGAGGGGAGGAATCCGGGGAGGAAAAGGAAAATTTATAGCGCCATAACCTCTTATGCGTCAGGCACTTATAAAATGCCTGCTATTCTCGTTTGCATTCTCTCCAGATAATTCTATAATGTACTATAGCATAGACATGGAGAAAACGTGCCCGAGCCTTCCTATAAGCCTCAAGAGAGAGTGCGGGGGCTTCCGATAATAACAATTGGAGAGAGAATTTATTGCGATGAGAAAGAGCTGAAATCGCAGTCGAAGCGTCTGACCGGTTGAGTGCGCTCGTTCTGCGATTTGATTTTTATTCAGAGGAGTAGTTGATTCGAATCCAGGGCGAAATTTATCGTACCAAAGCAGACACAACCCTATAGAACGGACCTTTATGTCGATATTGTCTCGAATCGTGAAAAGTAATTACCTACCGCGGATCGTGGTGGGATTGTTCGTTGCTTTTTTTGTGTATTACGGCATTGCCGGCCGGTCTCATACCGACAATACGGCGGCGAATCAATTGGTCAGAAGTGCCCTGGCGAGAGAGAGTTCCTCGGGCGAAGATTATACGGACCGTCTGATTGACTATGCGAAAACGGATCATATTGCGTTATTGAAATACGCGCAGGAGCATTACCGTAAACGGGTTCAAGATTACAGCGCCACGCTGGTGAAACAGGAACGCATTAACAATACGCTCAAGCCCGTGGAGACGGTAGATGTCATATTTAAGGAACGTCCTTTTTCCGTACTAATGAATTGGAAGAAGAACGCCGGCAAGGTGAATAAGCTCTTGTACGTGGAAGGTCAGTATGACAACAAGATGGTCGTCCACCCGACGGGATTGTTCAGCATTTTAAAATCGGCACGTCGTAGTCCGCAGAGTAAAGAGGCACGGCAATCGAGCCTCCGAACGTGCGATCAATTCGGCTTTTACCGTTCGATGGCAAGCCTGCTGGAAATTTACACTTTGGCGCAGGAGCAGGGCGATTTACGCATCGGCTACCTAGGGAAAACTCTGGTGGACAAACGCCCTTGTATAGCGATGGAGCGGATATTACCGGTGAAAAAGGAATATCCCTACGCCCGGCTGGTCATGGAATTTGACGTGGAATATCTGGTACCGACAGCGGTCACGTCTTATGATTGGCAGGGCCGGCTGTTAGGTCGATACGTGTATAAAAATCTTCGTTTTAACATTGGTCTGACCCAGGACATGTTTACGACAGAGGCAAACGGCTTATAAAGCCGGGTCTATTCACAGCCATATCTCAATCGGATTCGACGGGGGGATGAATATTCCGGATTTTTTTATAACGGCATTCCAAACTACGCCCTGATGGAAATAAAAAAGGGATTCATCGGGGAATCCATCCTTTCCGAGAGGAATTCCGTACAAGAAACAAAGTCCGGGATCGGGCGTTACAATGCTCTAAAATATTATTTCAAAGGGATTTAGAGGTATTCGACTCTCAGAGTACCTCGCCAGCATATCTCCATCAATCCGATTCCATTCCGGTAGGAATATCCTCAACCCACAGGGATTTGTCCAGGCGAATCAGGGCATTGTAAATGGGAAAAAATATGGTATGATATATGACAGTGGGAGTAGATGAATGTAGCCAACCTTTGTTGTGGTCGAGGGAGTATGGAGATTGAAATCATGAATACTTTACATCCGAAGCGGTATGAGTTGAGGCATCGGAACTACTGGACGGTTTTAGCACTGGTGATTGGATTCGTTTGGTGCGTGGTCGAACCGTTAGAGGCTCAACGCACCGGCGGTTACCGGGGCCGAAGTGGTATTGGTCGCACTAATCCCACCGATCAAGCGACCCAGAAAGCCCAGGAGGCCCTGGAGAAAATCGAAACGGCGGCCACAATGCTCCTGACGGATCATATCCTCCAGGCCACTCCTCCGGCGCCCGCAGCGTTACCGAAAATTCAAAGCATCCTGGAAACCAACAAGAAATTTCAAGGTAAGTTTCCGAAAGAGCGGAAGGCGTATTTATACGTGCTGGAATCGTTACTGGCGCATTATTCCGGCGATCAGAAAACGGCCCTGGACAAAGCGAGACGCGCGTATCGCGAGGCTCCGAAGCATCCCGACCTGAGTGATTTAATCATAGTTTTATCCTTATGCTATGAGAATTATGACGTGGCGAAAGAAGCCTTTGCCAAGCGCAAGGTGGCGGGATCAGCAGTATTGGGTAAAGGGCTTCCCGTATCCGGGGCACGGATTAATCGAGGTCCGCGAGAGCCGAATTTGCCGGGTATTCTTCGTAGTCGAGCGAAAGAGCCGAATACCGTGCCCCGTCCCCTACCGGGAACCTCCGCGGCGCGCCCGGGGGGCAGACCTCCTTCCAAATGGGACCAATTACTGAATACTCCCTCCGAGCAGCAACCGACCCGTCCCGGCATACCGGGTCGGACACCGACCGGTCCCGGAACGGGAATGCCCGGCCGCCCCGGGGGAACGACGATGCCAAGGGGAATGCCGCAAGTCAATCCCCGTATGAATCTCACGCAGAGTGCGGTACAGAACTACCAGACCATTCTGAATTTGCCGGTGGAGTATATGCTAAGTAAAGAGCTGGGTAAAGATTTCCCATCGATGAATCTCCGCAGCATCAATGGGAGTTATTTTCCCATCGCCTCGGGTAAAGGCCAGATCTATTGTGCCTTACTATGGACCTCTTCCAGCCCACATCCTTCAGGAATGATGCCCAGGACCGTACCCAGATTACCCGGAGGTCGTTCCCTGCATAGTCGGCCCGATGCGAGAACTTATTTTAGTGAAGAAGAGTCATACGGCGGCAGGTCAACCTTGCGGCCTCGGATGCCCATGGCGGCGCGCCCCGGGATTTCGGCGCCAGCGCGAGTAATTCCGAAAGTGGCGTTTGATCTGGATTCCAATGAAAATCAATTCCGGGATCTCTTTCTCGAGCATATTACCGAAGGCAAAATAGGCTTTGTGGGGATCAATTATGATACATCGATCTCTGTGGTGAAAGAAATGTTGTATGAGGATCCTCTGCCGTGGCCGACCTGTCTGCTCGCAGAAGGCGTAAATACCCAACAATGGCCTCTCCCAAACATTACCGGTGCGTTATTATTGATGGTAGATACCAAAGGCAAGATCCGCTACATCGGTCCGGTGGGCGGATTCTTACCGCAGATGCTGCTGGATAGGGAATTAGGTAAAGCGACAACCACGGCAGCCAACGTTCCTGATATTCCCATGATGAGCGACCGGTCTCCATCAGGCTCTACATCGAGTGCCCCATCCGGATTTCCATCCCCAATGAATATATTACCCATAACCAATCCTCAAACCGCCCTGGTTTCCGTGGTTGGGTATATGCTTATAGATTCACTTACCCAAAGTCAGAATAAAAACCAAGACGCCGATCAGACCGTCGCGGCAAATCATGTGGGGACGCCCTTGGAACCCAATGTGCCGGTACGTACAAAACCGGCGCCCACTCCTCCAGCGATCCCGAGGAAGGCGCCAAGCGTCGGTTCCCGTACTTCACCGGCGGTTACGCTCAACGGTAGTAATCTGGAGGCCCGTAATTTGCTGCGAGTGGCTCAGATGCAGAGGCGCTTGACCCCGATCTCGGCGCTGCGGAGTTGCGATGAAGTTCTGGAACGTTGGCCGAACAGCACGGAAGCCCAGGAAGCGAAAACCATGATCCTCAGCCTGCTGGAGAACGGGCGCTTGCCTAATAATATTAAAGAAGAACGCAAGCGACAGGGTAAATATATCGGAGAAAATTAAATCCGAACGATGTTCTTCAGAGAAGTAATTTTTAAAGCTCAGTCTTCGGAGTTCTGCTTAGGAGGCTGAGCTTCTTTTTGAATGGTTTCGATACGTTTTTCGGCCTGGTCGAGGATATCACGGCAGTATTTGATGAGTTGCATGCCCTGGGCGTATTTTTCGATGCTCTCTTCGAGACCGATCTCGCCCTGTTCGACTTTTTCGACGATTCCCTCCAGTTGAGCGAGAGCCTGTTCGAAGGTTTGTTTCTTTTCCGTCTGCTTAGCCATGTTTGTCCTTTCGTTTCGCGGGCGGGTCCGTCACCTGACTTTCCATAAAGGTACTGCCGTCCAACTCGGTGGTCAAGAGATCCCCGGGTTGGATTTTGGAGTCGGCTTTGACGATGCGATGGGTGGACGTATGTCGGGTGATACTATAGCCGCGTGCTAAAACGGCGCGGGGATTGAGATTTTCCAGCCGGGCCTGGACATGGTTTAACCGCTGTCGGCGGCGCTGCATTTCCTGCTGCCCGGCCTTGGCGGTACGCTGCGTTACGTGTGCGAGTAGAACACGATTATATTCCAGACTTCGCCGAGGAGAAGCGGCGTGCAATCGAACTGCCTGATGTTCGAGTCGGTGTTTTTGCACCTGGTAGAATTCTCCCACCGTCAAATGAATCAGATGTTGATGTTGCAACAACCGCTGTTGCGCCTGCTTTAAGGCATAATGAGGCTCGATACGTCGCAGGACGGCGGAGTCGCTCTCAAGGTCACGTGCGGCACGACGTAGTTGTTCGGTGATGATTTGGGTTAAGGTCGCGGATTGTTCATCGAGACCTTGTTGGCGAGACCGTACCCCATCGAGGGGTCGAGTAAAGAAGGGTCTGTGCGTAAGATTTTTCAGAGCGAGGCGGGTGGCTTCGAGGTCCTGACCCAAGGCGTGCGGAAGCCGTTGTTGAAATTGCGAGAGGGTTTCGCGAAGCTCGGTAAGGAGGGGTACGGCGATTTCCGCCGCCGCGGTAGGGGTGGCGGCGCGCCGATCCGCTACGAGATCCGCAATGGTGGCGTCCACTTCATGTCCGATGCCGGAAATGATGGGGATCTGGGAGCGAAAGACGGCGCGGGCGACGATTTCTTCATTAAACGCCCAGAGATCTTCGATACCGCCGCCGCCGCGGCCGAGAATTATAACGTCAATCCCGCCGAACTCCCATTGTCGTTGATTCAGTTCCCTGACGGCCCGGGCGATTTGGGCCGCGGCGCCCTCGCCCTGAACCGCAACCGGATACAAGAGCTTACGAACAATGGGAAAGCGTCGATTGAGAGTTTTGGTAATATCTTCAATAGCGGCGCCGGTGGCGCTGGTGACAATGGCGATGGTTTCGGGAAAGGCAGGGATCGGCTTTTTATGCGTTTCATCAAACAGGCCTTCTTTGCGAAGGGTATCGGCAAGTTGTCGAAACGCCAATTCCAGCGCTCCGATTCCCGCGGGTTCGAGCTTATCGATATAGAACTGATATTTACCCTGGGGCTCATAGAGATCGATCCGGCCGGTGGCGACTACCGCCAGGCCGTCGGCGGGTTTAAATTTTAATCGTTCCGCATTACTGCGCCACATCAAGGCCGGCAGATGAGCGGTTTCATCCTTGAGCGTAAGATAAAGATGTCCGCTGGAATGACGTTTGAAATTCGAGATTTCGCCGGTCACGGTTAGTTTCTCCGGGAGATGTTCGTTCAAGGTCAGTTTGATGAGACGGGTGAGTTGAGTCACCGAATAGACGGCAGGTATTTTTTTCGAATCCGCGGGTTTCGCGGCGGTTCGAGGGGGCGCTGCTTTCCGATTTCGCGAAACAGCAGGACGATAGGAATCGGTAAATGAAAACTCACCCTGCGGCATAACACTTTCGTACAGATCATATTAAATAATTATTCGGGTCGGTCGGTTTACCATCATCATTATCATAAATCATCGAGCTGTTCGTATCGATGCTGCGGCAGAGGCGCTCGATCTGGACCGCCCGGCCGGAGTGGGCATCAATGGTGACAAGTATCCCATTTAGTCGAATGTCTCCCGTGGCGATACTGTAGGGATAGGGCATCTGGGTGGTCAGGCTTTTGAGTACGCGATCAATCTTACGACCGAGGACGGATTCATGCGGTCCGGTCATCCCCAGATCCGTGATATAGGCGGTTCCGTTGGGCAGGATTGTTTCATCCGCGGTCGTTACGTGCGTATGGGTTCCAAAGACCAGACTGACGCGACCGTCGAGGTACCAGCCCATGGCGATTTTTTCGCTGGTGGCCTCGGCGTGCATATCCACAACGATAATTTTGATTTCCGAAGGGATTTTCGTCAAAATCCTTTCCACAACGTTGAAGGGATTATCACTGGGCAAGGGCATATACATTCTTCCCAGCAAGGAAAGCACCGCGACCTGAGGTCCCTGATCGGTGGTATAAACGGCCCACTCTTTGCCGGCGGCCTGCGGGGAAAGGTTGGCCGGTCGAACGATATCCTGGGCATTTTGGAGGGTGTCGATAATATCACGTTTGCGGTAAACGTGGTCGCCCAGGGTGATCAGATTCACGCCGTATTTACGCAGCTTATCGCAGATGGAAGCCGTGATGCCGGACCCACCGGCGGCATTCTCGGCATTCACGATCGTGCAGTCAATGTTGTATTCACTCAAGATACAATGCAGATCTTCCGCCAGAATCTGCCGACCGGGCCGACCGACGATATCGCCAATACAAAGTAACTTAATTTGCATGCTTATCCCTTATCGAGCGAATTCCACACACCGGATTTCGCGGAGCAGCGTGACTTTAATTTCACC